>JASIKQ010000303.1 GCA_030049565.1 Candidatus Sulfotelmatobacter sp. | reverse complement strand
CGACCCGAAAATTCTGGGCGCATGAAATTCAGACCGGCCCGCAAGCGCATTCCGCCTCGCTTCGAAGCTCCTTTTCCCTGCTGCTTCCGCTCCTGCCGCTCGCTCTCTGGTACGCCTACCACTACTCGCGAACCGGATACATCTTCGGCAATCCCGAATTCTTCCACTACAATGTCTCCGCAACCCTGAGCCCCACCCGATTTCTGTTAGCGTTGGCCATGCGCCTATGGCAAGTCGTCGGCTATCTGCATTTGTGGGTCTTGACCATTGCCGCCCTCCTTTCCATGTGGCTGTTGCCACCACTCAGTGATTCGAATGTCGAACGCCCTCGCATAACTCTTCCCGTGCAGATGGTTTTCTACGTCGTTACTGCAACCTACATCGTAGTCATGGCCGTGATCGGTGGCGCGGTGCTGGCGCGCTACATGCTTCCCGCCGTTCCGCTGGTCATTATTCTTTGCGTCTCCACGTTGTGGCGACGCATCAACTTTTGGCGTGCAGCGGTCGCATGTGTGGCGCTCGCATTTGTCATAGCCTGGTTTCTGAATCCGCACTACGGATTCTCCCCCGAGGACAATCTCGCCTATCGCGACTACATCCTGCTGCACGAAAATGCCGAGCTCTTCCTCGAGGCGCGCTATCCGATGGCACGCGTACTGACGGCCTGGCCGGCCTCCGACGAAATCACGCGCCCGTGGCTCGGCTACATTACGCGGCCCATGCGCGTTGTCCGTATTGAAAATTTCTCCCTGGATGAAATCTTATCGGCGGCCGAATTCCGCTCCAACTATGAAGTCGCGCTCGTCTTCTCCACGAAATACGAGCCCGGCCCCGCTCCCTGGGATCGCTGGCAAACATGGACAAAGCTTAAATCCCGCTTCTTCGGTTTTCACCGTGATCTACCGCCGCCAGCGGTGGCCAAGATTCTCGGCGGCCACATCGTGTTTTCCGAGCGCCGTCAGGGACAGTGGATTGCGGTGATCGAAATCGAGCGGAGTCAAATGCAGAATGCGGAAGTGATAAACAGATATGAGCGTGGCCCATCATCGGCCGGAACCCCGCAGTGCCTAGGGGCAGTGGCAAAAACGGGACTGGGAGCGAATGATAATCGGACAAGATAACGATCGATTCTGAGCGAAGTGGACGAGGTAAGCAGACGATTACACGTTTTGACTGCCGGTCATTGAGCGTAATCGGGATGGTTCAACAGCTAACGACAACATTACCCGATTTCGCGAGGACACAGGGCCGCTCTGCCTTCGGCATCTTTCTTGGCAACGGCGACGTCCGATTCAGCATGCCATGAGTCTCCACCTTCATAAGAATGCGTTTGATCTGAGTTCTGGCAACATGGGGACTGATAGAGAAAGCTGCCGCCGCCTCGTCTAGGGACTTTCCAGACGAGAGAATTGTCACCAAAGCTGCCTCCACCCGCGTCATGCCGTACAGTTTACAGAGAGTGGTCTCCTGCGCTTCAAGCGTCGTCATAACGAAAACTCCTAGAAAAAAGAGCAACGCTCGGGTCGCTGCTTAGCTATCGGAAGGAGCAAAGAATGAAACAATTGAAGGCTGATCTCCATACAGCATTCGCTGTATAGGAATTTAGCAAAGAGTCCAAACTGTGTTGTGGGAACTCAGAACGCTGCTGAGGCGGTGATTCTGGAGGGCGTCGCCGAACTGATCACAGACGTAGCTATTCGGAAGAAGTTGGAACCGGTATCGCTCCGCAAGTATGGAATGAGCGGCGGGGACGGCTCTGAGCCTCTCTACTGTGTCCGCCCAAAACGTGTATTCGGCCTTATCGAAAAGAGCTTTCCGAAAACCGCTACGCGCTGGAGATTCGATTGCGGTCATTGAGTGATAATGCAAGGTCAGGTCTTGGTTATCGCACCTCATTTCTGCATTAAGTGGCACGAGTGCGTCTTGATCACCAGCCACACCTCATTTCCCGGGGCGAGTTTCAAAGCGTCGCGCGCCGCCAGTGTTACGTGAACTTCCATCTCCACGCCGCAATCCACGCGCACCGCAACAATCATGTCCCGTCGTTCCAGCGAGAGCACGCGGCCGCCAATCACATTGCGGGCGCTGAGCCCTTCCGGCTTAATCGTCGCCAGCAAAATATCGCCGGCACGAATTCCTATGCGCAGCCGCGAACCTGGTTGTGCCCGAATCAGAGGAGTCTCCAGCAGCACATGCGTGTTCGATTGCATGCCCGGTAATCGGCAGGTCATAGTCCCGCGGTCCTCGTGAATCAAATCCACAGTGGCATCGAAAATATTTTCAAATCCCGCCAACTGCGCGACTGTCTCCTGACGCGGCGCACTCAGCACCTCATGCGGCGTTCCCTGCGCAATGATCTGTCCCGCTTCCATCACCAGCACCCGCTCGCCGAGGGCCAGCACTTCTTCGCGGCTGTGGGTGACATAAAGAATGGGAATGCGATGTGCCTGATTCCAGCGCCGCAGATCGTCGATGATTTTCGCCTTGGTCGCCGCGTCCAGAGCCGCCAGCGGTTCGTCCAGCAACAGCACGCAGGGATCAGTCACCAAAGCCCGCGCCAGAGCTACACGCTGGCGTTCCCCGCCGGAGACCTGCGCCGGACGCTGACGGCGCAAATGCTCGATCCGAAATTCACGCAGCATTGTTTCAGCATGCTGCCTGCGCTCGGCGCGTGGCAGGCGCGCGAGCCCATATTCGACGTTCTCCCCGGCGCTCAGATGCGGAAATAAAGCCGGGTCCTGCAACACATATCCCACGCGTCGCCGCGCAATCGCAATATTGACGCCAGCCTTCGCATCGAACAAAATGCGCTCCCCCACCGCGATTCGCCCTGTATCAGGCTCGGTCAACCCGGCCACGCAGTCGAGCAGCGTCGTCTTCCCCGCTCCCGATGGCCCAAATAATATAGTGAATCCCGAGGCGGCAGTGAGCTCCACATTGAGTTCGAATGCTCGCTCAGCAGAGGAAAAGCTCTTGCGGATGCTTACGCTCAGAGGGCCGTTTGTGGATTGCGCATGCGGCGCTGTCGACATCGAGTCTCGCCTACTTGATCGGACTCATCGTCCACAGTTTCTGCTCGGCTCTGCCTGCGGACACTCTCTTGTGATTCAGCCCGTAAATCAGCGCCAGCACCGCGAAGCAGAAGAACAGCAACAGCAAAGCCATGGCGTTCGCGGCAGCATAATTTGCAGCTTCCACCTGATCGT
>JASIKQ010000027.1 GCA_030049565.1 Candidatus Sulfotelmatobacter sp. | reverse complement strand
CGGGAACAGGTTTATACTCTACAGAATAGTTGAACGCGATGGGGGCCTCCCCATCCGGGTCGTGGCCGTATCTCCCAAGGACTTGAAGCTTGCCACGGACCACACCCAGTTGCTGAGCCCTCAAAGCGCAACCGAGAGACTGTCTACCTCGAATCCGAGAAACGTGGCAAGCAAACCGGAGGTGCACCATGTCACTTTCACGACAGCTAATTCAGCATTGCGCCTGCATTCTGGCGATCGCATGCAGTTTGGGTTGCCTCTCTTGTGGGGACTGTGTCGAGACCCCGTCGATTTCGTCGATCACACCCGCCAACGCGACAGCCGGCAGTGCATCGCTTGTGCTCGTCGTCAACGGGAACCATTTCCAACGCAATTCGACTATCCAGTGGAACGACGCAGATCTCCCAACCACTTTTGTGAACGAAAGCCAACTGCAGGCCACCGTCACTGCCGATGATTTGGCCAAAGCGGCGACGGTGAAAGTCACGGTGGTTAGCCCTCCGGAATCACAGCCGGTCACCTTCTCGACCAACGCAACATCCCCGGCAACGTCTTCGGTGAAAGAAGATTGCGCCGGCGGATCTTCCAACGTCGCCAGCTTCACGGTCAACCCGTGACGTACTGTCCGGCGAACCAACGGTTGAGAAAGCCGCCGCTCTATCCAGCTACGCTACGGGGCCGCGCGTTCGCTATCTCATCTGAAGCTGCCCAGCCAGACGCCAACGATTGACGATTTTGAACACTCGGGGATGACGGAATTTCGACCTTCGACGGATGGTTTACCCGCAGCGGCCAAAGCGCGTCGATGTCGGTGGTGGGAGCATCGTGGTGGTTCCCAGGTGTCTCAAAAGCAAAGAGACTTCGGGCACGCCAGGCGGCGTTCCCCTGGGAAATTCCAGACCACTGAATCCGAATCGGTTATGGCAGGCGGAGTTCAGTCGGCCAAGGCGGGCATGGGGTGGCCGGACGCCCACCAAATGCCGAGATCGAGAGGTTTTTCGCGGTGCTTATAGGTCACGTTCAGGCGATCTAGTTCGGAGAAGATTTGCGCAATTGCGTGGTCGACCGATGCTTTGACCGGGTCGCTCAAATCCGATCCCGCGGCAAAAGACTTCGCCGCAATTCCGACGAGCAGCAGATTCTGAGGTGAGACGCCAAGGAAATCGGCAATCAGTAATGTCTCGACCAGCGCAGGAGAATGGGGATCCATGCGCACGCCCGGCGAATGCCGCACTATATCTTCTCTGCGATAGAGCAAAACCGTGCCGGATTCGGCCGAAGTATCGACGCAGTCTTTATTTACGCAGTCGATCAGAATAACCGCATCCCGGTTAGAAATCAGCTCAACCAGATCAAGTGCTGGAGTGCCGAGATCAATGACTTCGACTCCCCCTTCGAACTCGTAGCGGGCAGACAGAACCTTCGTAACGTACGGCCCGACGGCGTCATCCCCCAGCAGAATGCTCCCGATGCCGCCAATCAGGACGTTCTTCATAGCACCTTCACTTTAGCGATCTCACGGCCGGATGGATCGAACGCATGGCACGCGCAGGCCATGCAGGGATCGAACGAATGCACGGTGCGCAGAACCTCCAGAGGTTCTTCGGGACGCGCCAGCGGCGTGCGCAGCAGCGACGCTTCGTAGGGACCGTGCGCTCCCTTATGGTCGCGCGGACTGGCGTTCCAGGTGGAAGGCACAACCGCCTGGTAGTTCTTGATCTTCTCGTCTTTAATTACGATCCAGTGCGAGAGCGTGCCGCGGGGCGCTTCGTGCGTGCCCACGCCTTCGATTTCGTGGCTGGGGAATACGGGCTGGTTGTAAACCGTGTAGTCGCCCTTAGCCACATTGTCGATGAGGAGTTGCAGGTGTTTCTGGGCCAGCTCACCCAACATGGCGGCGCGAATGGCGCGTGCAGCGTGACGTCCCAGAGTGGATTGCAGCATATCGGGGGTTACTTGAATGCCTCCAACCGCCTGAACTTTTTCAATGGCAAGCTTCGCGTATTTCACGGTCAGCGGATGGCCCTGAGCGAACCCCACCAGCACCTGCGCGAGGGGCCCGACTTGCATCGGTTCGCCATTGAAGCGCGGCGCCTTCACCCAGGAGTATTTTCCATCCCCATCCCACCCGGTGAATGCGGGCTGCGTTTCTCCCTTCCAGGGATGCAGCGCTTCTTTCTCGTTTAAATAGTAGGCGTGCGCCACATCTTCGGCCACGCCTTCGCGGAAATCTTTGTCGGAAGCGGTCTTGAAGCCATGCGCGCCGGCGATGTTTCCGTTCATGATGAAGCCGCCGGGCAAATCGTAAGCTGAACCCGCACTATCGAGCGGCAGATCGGGGACGGCGAGGTAATTTCTCACGCCGCCGCCGATTCTAAACCATTCGGGATACATTGCAGCAACGGCGCAGACATCGACGAAATAAACCTCGTTGATGAAGCGCACCACATCTTCGAGCAGGACGCGAATCAGCTCCAGCTTTTCCATACCCAGGGCGCTGGTGCTGTCGAGATCGATGGCGTTAGCTACGCCGCCTACGGTGAGGTTTTGAATGTGGGGAGTTTTCGATCCTAGGATGGCGACCACTTGCAAGGCCTTGCGCTGGTACTCGAGTGCCTGGATATAGTGCGAAAACGCCAGAAGATTTACGTCTGGCGAGAGCCGCATGGCCGGATGGCCCCAGTAGCCATTCATGAAAATGCCGAGTTGACCGCTGGCGGCGACGGCGTTGACGCGCCCCTGGGCGGCCTGGAACTCCTCACGCGAGTTGCGCGTCCACGGCGAGAGACTTTCCGCCAGCTTCGCAGTCGAAGCGGGATCGGCTTTCGGAATCTGGAGCACATCAACCCAATCGAGCGCCGAAAGCTGATAGAAGTGCACGATGTGATCGTGCAGAGCATGAGCAATCAGAATAAGATTGCGGATGTACTGCGCGTTGAGCGGAACTTCCAGCTTGAGAGCATCTTCGACGGCGCGAACGCTGGCCATGGCATGGACGGTGGTGCAGACACCACAGAAGCGCTGCGTGAATAGCCAGGCATCGCGCGGGTCGCGGCCGCGAAGAATGTTTTCAATGCCGCGCCACATGGTGCACGAAGCCCACGCATTGTTGACGGCGTTGTTCTCCACTTCAACGTCAATGCGAAGATGACCTTCGATTCGGGTTATGGGATCAATTGTGATTCGTTTTGACATAAGTCCTGCTTAAGTCGGAGTCGAGGAATTTGTAATCGACAAATCCGAAGTTCAGATATTGCTTCCAGAGAACGTAAGGTTCGTGGACCGTGAAATAGCTGGTCATATCACGCCATTCCTGCAAAGTGGCTGGAAGAATCGCGCACACTTTCAGGATCAACAGAAAGGCCGCGATGCCGAGGGTGTCGAATCCCAGCCCGATCAGCAGTTCCATCAAAGAAGGGAAATAGAACGCCTTTGGACCGGGCATATAGGCCAGGGTGGTGGGCGTGAAGCGATAAAGCATTCCTCCGAAGGAACTGATCAGGTAGCCGAGCCACATGGTTTTCCATTTGTGATCTTTGAGGGAACGGCGCAGCAGCCATCCGCCGTAACCGATTAGCCAAGTCTCCAACCAGAAGAGGCCGGCATAGCGATCGAGGTGAAAAGCAGTGACCAGTGAACCGCGGAAGAAAAGATCGAGGAACCGC
>JASIKQ010000302.1 GCA_030049565.1 Candidatus Sulfotelmatobacter sp. | reverse complement strand
ATTCAGCATTATCTTCAAACAAAGAATTCGACCAGGCCGGGCCGCGGCCTTCGGCGTTCTTGGCCCACGGTGTAGTGGGAAGATTTCCTCCATAGATCGACGAGCATCCGGTCGCGTTGGCGACCACGGCGCGGTCGCCAAACAACTGCGACATCAGCTTGAGATATGGAGTCTCCCCGCAGCCCGCGCAGGCGCCGGAGAACTCGAATAGCGGCTCCTGAATCTGCTGTTGGCGGATGTTAGCGACTTTGATGTTGCGCCGGTCGAGTTCTGGAATCTTCAAGAAGAAATCCCAGTTCTCGCGCTCAGGCAGGCGCAGCGGCGGCTGCGGCACCATGTTAATCGCCTTCAGGCGGGTCTCGGCTTTGTTCTTAACTGGACAGATTTCGACGCAGATGCCGCAGCCGGTACAATCCTCGGGCGCGACTTGAATCGTATACTTCAGCCCCTGCCATTCTTTGTCGCGCGCTTCGGTGGATTTGAAAGTGGCCGGCGCACCCGCCAATTCCTTGGAGTCATACACCTTGATGCGGATCACGGCGTGCGGGCAGACCATCGCGCATTTGCCGCACTGAATGCAGATCTTTTCATCCCATGCCGGAATTTCGAGTGCCAGATTACGCTTCTCCCATTTTGCCGTCCCGGTGGGAAAGGTGCCGTCAGCAGGAAATGCGCTGACCGGCAGTTCATCGCCGCGTCCGGCGTACATGATGCCGAGAACGTTCTTCTCGAACTCCGGCGCGGAGGGTGAAAACGGCGGCGGCATTTCGATGGTGCTTGTCAGCTTGCCGGGAACTTTCACCTCGAACAAATGCGCCAGGGTTTCATCAACCGCCTTCATGTTCTTCTGCACGACCTCTTCGCCTTTGCGTCCATAGGTGTCGCGAATCGATTTGCGAATGCTCTCGATTGCCTGCTCACCCGGCAATATCTTGGAGATGGCGAAGAAACAGACTTGCAGAATGGTGTTCATGCGGCTGCCCATGCCGGTGTTGCGAGCAACCTCGTAGGCGTCGATCACATAAAATTTCGCTTTCTTCGCGATGATTTGCTCCTGCACGGCGCGCGGCAGATGATCCCAAACTTCGTTGGGGCCGAAGGGGCTGTTGAGCAGAAAAGTCCCGCCCTCAACCAAAGCGCTCAACATGTCGTAACGCTCAAGAAAGATCCATTGATGGCAGGCGACGAAGTTGGCTTTCGAGACGAGGTAGCTGGAGCGGATCGGCTGCGGCCCGAAGCGCAGGTGCGAAACCGTCATGGCGCCGGATTTCTTCGAATCGTAGACGAAATATCCCTGAGCGTAGTTGGAAGTGTTCTCGCCGATGATTTTAATCGAGTTCTTGTTCGCGCCCACGGTGCCGTCGGCGCCAAGGCCGTAGAACAATGCCCGCACAACATGGGCTGGCTCAGTAGAGAACTGAGCATCGTACGACAAGCTGATATGGCTTACATCGTCTTCAATGCCGATGGTGAAATGTTCTTTAGGATGCGTAGCGCTCAGGTTGTCGAAGACAGCTTTGACCATCGCGGGCGTGAATTCTTTTGACGACAAACCGTAGCGTCCGCCCACGACCGAGGGCATGATCTTCAGTTTGCCGTAGCCATGATTCAAGCCCTCATGCAAAGCATTGACCACATCTACATACAGCGGTTCTCCCACTGCACCGCACTCTTTCGTGCGATCGAGAATCGATATCTTTCGAACGCTCGCCGGTATGGCATCAATGAAGTCTTTCACCGAGAAGGGACGATAGAGCCGAACCTTAATCAGCCCGACTTTTTCCCCGCAAGCGTTCAGATGCTCAACGGTTTCGTGCGCAACTTCCGTGCCCGAGCCCATGATCACGATCACTCGCTCAGCATCAGGTGCGCCGACGTAATCGAACAGGTGATACGCGCGTCCGACCACATTGGCGAACTTTTCCATTACCGCCCGCACTTTCTCAGGACACTCGTCATAATAAGAATTTGCGCGCTCGCGCATTTGGAAGAACACATCCGGATTCTGTGCCGTGCCCCGCAGTACGGGATGGTCCGGCGACAGCGCCCGCTGCCGGTGCTCAAAGACTCGCTCCATATTAATGAGCGCGCGCATGTCATCCTCGCTCAGCACTTCGATCTTGTTCACTTCGTGCGAGGTGCGAAAGCCGTCAAAGAAATGCAGGAACGGAATGCGCGACTCCAGCGAAGAAGCGTGCGCGATGAGCGCCATATCCATGGCTTCCTGCACGGAATTCGAGCTCAACATCGCCCACCCCGTAGTGCGGCAGAACATGACGTCGCTGTGATCGCCGAAGATCGAGAGGGCGTGGGTGGCTACGGTTCGTGCCGAAACATGAAAAGCCGCCGGCGTGAGTTCGCCCGCAATCTTATTCATGTTGGGGATCATCAGCAGCAAACCCTGGGAGGCCGTAAAGGTCGTCGAAAGCGACCCCGTCTGCAACGCGCCATGCACTGCCCCGGCCGCCCCGCCTTCGCTTTGCATCTCAATCACGTGGGGCACTGTGCCCCAGATGTTTTGCACCCCCTGCGACGCCCACTCGTCGGCCCACTCGCCCATGTTTGAAGACGGAGTGATGGGATAAATCGCAATCACTTCGTTCACGCGGTAGGCGACGTACGCTACCGCCTCGTTGCCGTCAATGGTCTTAACTTTCCGCTTCGCGCTCATCTTTTTCTCCCACATAAATGAATGGCTGTCCCACCCCACTGATTCAGCATGGACGATCAGGGCAAGCCCCGTCTGCCAAGTTGGTCACAAGGCGTTGTGATTTTCATCACATCGGCAAATCGGTTCCATGAATTGAATTGGAGGTCGCCTCAGCCGAACTAAGCGGGCAGGTATCGGGAATCCCCCATGTGACGCCGGTCACATGTGCCGGTGCCTTGAGACACAGCCAACTGCGGCCTTCCGACCGACACTGAAGCCAAGTGACAAGAAGGTGATCTATGACTTCACCCTATGGAATGGAGATAGTCGAAAGCTGCCTGACGTGCAAGTTCCGCGCGGATCGCGTCTTCTGCGACCTGCCTCCATCGGCGCTGCAGGCCTTTGAGGAAATCAAATACACGACCGCATATCCCGAGGGCGCCGTCCTGTTCGTCGAGCATCAGGCGCCGCGCGGCATATTTTTGATCTGCCGGGGCAGCGTGAAGATGTCGGTTAGCGCCCCTAACGGCAAGACAATGATCGTGAAAATCGCCGAGGCTGGCGAGGTGCTGGGCCTGAGCGCCACTGTTTCCGGTAAGCCTTACGAGGTGACGGCAGAGACTATCGACCCCTGCCAGATCAATTTCGTCAAGCGGGAAGATTTTCTCCGCTTTTTGAAAAATGACGTCAACGTCTGCTTCAAGGTCGCCGAGCACCTGAGCGAGAAATATCACACTGTTTGCAAGGAAATACGCTGCCTCGGCCTGTCGCATTCGGCCGCCGAGAAGCTGGCCAAGCTGCTGCTGGAGTGGAGCTCGAAAAACGGAGAGAGCAGCAAAAACGAGCCGCGCGTAAAACTCAGGCTGACCCACGAAGAAATCGCCCAGATGATTGGCACGTCGCGCGAAACCGTTACTCGCTTGCTGGCCGACCTGAAGAAACATCAGATTCTGAACACGCGCGGTTCCACGCTGGTCATTCGCAATCAGGCAGCACTGCGCGAACTGGCGGAGAATAATTAATCCACCAGCACCCCCGGTCGACTTCGGGGATCGAGGGGCTCGCGTCTGGCATCGTCTTCCTGCCTAAAGTCCCTTTCACGCCCGCCGATAAATTCCACAACAGGAGCGTGTCCACTGCCTGTCCGGAGGCGGAAAATGGCTTTAGTACAGTGGGATCCTTCCTACAGCGTGAACGTCAGTCTTTATGACGAACATCACAAGAAACTCTTCGCCATGATCAATACGCTGCACGAAAGCATGTCGCAGGGCAAGAGCAAAGAAAAAATCCAGCAGATCGTCAAGCAACTCGCCGACTATGCCAAATATCATTTCTCGGCGGAAGAAGTCGAACTGGAAAAGACGAAATATCCCGGACTGGCTGCCCATCGCGCCGAGCACCAGGCCTTCGTGAAGAAAGTAGGGCAGTTTCAGCAAGAACTTGCCATCGGAAATGTGAACATCTCCGTTTCCATTAGCATGTTTCTGAATGACTGGCTGACCAACCACATCCGCCAGACCGACCAGAAATATTCCTCGTATCTCAACCAACACGGTGTTTCATAGTTCGCACCAAGTTAGGCTAGAGCGAAGCCGCCGCTGGACAGGCAAGTCACGCATATATCCCGTATTTTGAAGGACTTAACAGCCAGTGATGCCGATCACAATTTGCCGTGACTTTAGTCACGGCTCCGCTGTGCGTGCCCCTATATCGTTACCACTGGGGTTAGATACATCCTAGTGTAAGGGGTAAGGAGGCCGCCGATGGCTGCGCCGAACGGCATGGGGCATTCCCAGCAAGCGAATCAGAATAAACCGCGACTAATCTTTTGGGAGCTGACCAAAGGCTGCAATCTACGCTGCATTCATTGCCGCGCCAGCGCCACCGAGTTGAGTTCTCCCTCTGATCTTTCCACGCACGTAGCCAAGTCGATTATCGATCAGATTGCCGAAGTGTCCCACCCCATTCTCGTACTCAGCGGCGGCGAGCCGCTATTTCGCGCTGATATTTCTGACCTTGCCCGCTATGGAACCGAAAAAGGATTGCGCGTGGCGCTGGCCACGAATGGCACGCTGGTCACCAAATCGATCGCGCGCAAAATCATCGAGGCAGGGGTCAAGCGGGTTGCCATCAGTCTGGATGGCGCCGATGCCGCCACACACGATGCCTTTCGCGGCATCCCCGGAGCCTTCGATGCCGCCATCACCGGCTTCCGCAATTTGAAAGATCTCGGCATGTCGGTGCAGATCAACACCACAGTCGCCCGCCACAATGCCCATCAGCTGCCTCAGGTGCTCGAACTGGCGCGATCGCTGAACGCGGATGCGCTTCACACCTTTTTGTTGGTCCCAGTGGGTTGCGGAGTCGATATCGCAGCCGAGCAGATGGTTCCCCCCGAAGAATATGAAAAAATCCTGAACTGGTTTTATGATCAATCGCTTGTGGGTGGCATTGAACTGAAAGCGACCTGCGCGCCACATTACTTCCGCGTGGTGCGGCAGCGCCGCGCCGCCGAGCGCCGGGCTGCTGCAAGTCAGGCTTCCACCCTGCCGCTTTCCCCGGCTTCAGGCGACAACGGCCGCGGGCCTGCGCATCCGGCTTCGGGCCACATTGGTCCGACCGAGATGACCATGCCCGGGTCAACCGGAATCGAATTGAAATCGACCGGGATCGGACATCCTGTGGGCCATCCTGGGGAGCATCCCTCCGACATGAATGCCATGACCAAAGGCTGCCTAGCGGGAACGGCAGTTTGTTTCATCTCGCATCAAGGCGAGGTCTTCCCCTGTGGCTACCTGCCGGCATTGGCGGGAGACTTGAAGAAGCAATCCTTCCGCGATATTTGGGACAACGCGGCGGTCTTCAACCAGCTGCGTGACGTAAACAATCTGCAAGGCAAATGCGGCTGCTGTGAGTTCCGCAACGTCTGCATGGGTTGCCGCGCTCGCGCCTACGCCGCCACAGGAAATTATCTCGATGAAGAACCGTTCTGCGTCTACCAGCCCGGGGTAGGAAATCCTTCCACCAAGCATTCCGCAGAGCAGAACCATCCAACCCTCGCCGGGATCGGGAAGTAGAGACGAAATGGCGAGCGAAACAAGCCAACTCGCAGCCCTCTCCAATAATCGGCGGGTTGGCTCGCTCATTGGTCCACGCGAGCACGGCGCATGGGGACTGTTACTGGTTCCACTCGCAACCGGTGGCGCGGTCGGGCTGCTTTTTGGCGGTAGCGTCTTAGCCCTTCTTGCTTTCACCATTGCCGCGCTTGCTCTTTTTTGGCTACGAACCCCGGTCGAGAGTTTGTTTGGCGCTGGCGTGGTCCGCGCGCAAACGCCACAAGAGCGCAGGACCGTGGGCATCGCCATTGTGACTCTGGCCACGGTGGTTGCTGCCGCGCTCACAGCTCTTTTCTGGGATGGCCGCAACCGCGAACTGCTCCTGCTTGGGCTGATCGGCTTCCTCGCATTTGCGGCGCAAGCCGCATTACGGAAAATAAGCCGCCGCACTAGAATGCTGTCGCAAATCGTCGGCACCATTGGACTCACGATTACCGCTCCGGCCGCTTATTACGTGGTCACGGGAGAACTCAATCGCGAAGCTTGGACGCTCTGGATGGCGAACTTTCTTTTCGCCGTCAATCAGATTCATTTTGTGCAGCTTCGCATCCATTCCGCGCGGCTGAACGGCTGGGCGCAGAAATTCCAGCATGGCCGCAATTTTTTGCTGGGCGAAGCGCTGCTGATCGTGGCTCTGCTGCTTGCCTGGCGCTTTCAGTTTCTACCCTGGATGGCTGCCTTGGCCTTCCTGCCTCTTCTGGTTCGCGGAACGGCATGGTTCTTCGAGCGCCAAAAGGCTCTCGTCGTGCGGCGCTTAGGCTGGACCGAACTCGCTTACGCGATCATCTTCGGCGTGGGCTTGATCGCCGGATTTCGGCTAGGATACTGAGGTAACCTCAGGGCTCACACCCTCGCGTGACCCGACTCACTGCCGCATTTCCTTTCCACCCCTATTCTTAAATTGGGTTGACGGCATGCTATGACCGTTTTGCGGCAATTGAATTCTTTTGAGCGGTTTTTGTTCCGCGTGGCTCTGGCGCTTGCAGTCCTAATCGTCGCCGTGCGCCTTGGAGCGGTCGCGGTCATTTGGTATCTGCACCATATCCGTTAGGTCTTTTGTCCAACCACCGCCGGCAACTATAACCGTTAAAATTGAGCCGCTTCCGCGTCTAGCCAAACTACAATGTTTGGTTCCCTGCTCGAAGTGTCAGTTGATTCACGGCCTTAATTAGAAACGGCCTTAATTAGGGCAAATATATCCTTGACACACATGTGAATTTAGGGTATATTTTCATACATGAAAGCCCCTGACACTCTCCAAGAAGCCATCGTTTATTTCGCCGATCCCGACCGCGCTTTTGAATATGCGAAGCGGTTTCGCTGGCCGGACGGCAACGTTGTGTGTCCGCGTTGCGGCAAGACTAAGCACTCGTTCCTTAAGACGCGGCGGCTGTGGTTCTGCTACATCTGCCAGAAGCAATTCAGTCTGAAACTCGGGACCGTGTTCGAGGATTCCGCGCTCGGCCTTGATAAATGGATGACCGGATTTTGGATGCTGGTTAACTGCAAGAACGGCGTCAGCAGTTGCGAACTGGCACGGACTCTTGGCATCACTCAGAAGGCGGCATGGTTTATGCTGCAACGCCTTCGGCTTGCGCTGCGAGATGATTTTTTCGGCTCGAAACTTGGCAGTGGCCCAGACAGCGAAATCGAAGTAGACGAAACGTTCATTGGCGGCAAGGCGCGGAACATGCACTTGAGTGAGCGCAAGCGCCGTATTACTGGAACAGGAACGAAAGACAAGACCGCTGTTATGGGTATCCTTGAGCGCGGTGGAAAAGTTCGCACTACAGTAGTTCCGAATCGTCGCAAGAAAGCTTTGCAGGATGAGGTATACAAACATGTCACTGCTGGCGCGGCGCTCTACTCCGACGCCCTGCTGTCCTACGAGGGACTCGCCAGCGACTATGCGCACAAGGTCGTAGATCATGCGGTCGCATACGTAGATGGCCGCGTGCACACCAATGGCCTTGAGAATTACTGGTCGCTTCTCAAGCGCGGTGTGTCGGGCACATACGTTTCGGTAGAACCGTTTCATCTCTTCCGTTACCTCGATGAGCAATCTTTCCGTTATAACAATCGCCGCGATATGAATGACAGCCAACGATTCCAACTCGCCATGTCTCAGATCGGCGGCAAGCGCCTTACCTATTCGGAACTCACAGGCAAAGAGCAATCGCCATACCACGAAGCGACAGGGACGCGGGAAACGCCCATCCCGTTCTAGTCCTTGCCGCGTTTTTTCTTCGGGGCAGTGAGTTTCCTGCCCTTCTTTCTCGCCTTCCCAATAGCCGTCTTGGACACTTTGAAAAGTGCTAT
>JASIKQ010000301.1 GCA_030049565.1 Candidatus Sulfotelmatobacter sp. | reverse complement strand
GACGGCGTGGTTCAACGAAAAAAAGCCCAAGTTTCTGGGCTTGCTCACGGGAGCCGTTGCTGGACTGGCCACGGTGACTCCTGCCGCGGGTTTCGTCTCCCCCACCACGGCCGTGATTATCGGCATCGTTGCGGGAGTGGTTTGCTACTACGCGGTCGAAATGAAAAACAAGCTGCACTGGGATGACGCGCTCGATGTTTGGGGAGTGCATGGCGTGGGTGGTTTCCTAGGCATCGTCATGCTGGGAATCTTCGCCAGCAAGGCCTATAACCCCGCGGGCGCAGATGGATTGCTCAACGGCGACCCGGTATTCCTGCTGAAACAAGTCGTGGCCGTAACGTTCTCGTCGGTCTGGGCGTTCGTATTCACCTATGCCATGCTCCGGATCATCGATGCTTTCACCACGGTGAAAGTCAGCGAGATGACGGAAGAGATTGGGCTCGATGAGTCGCTCCACGGCGAGCATGCCTATGAGGAGCTTGGGGAAAAGGATGTGATTCACCATCTGACACAGGCCAGCCGCTGACGTTTTGAGGACAATGACAGCGCGGGGCCACCAACGAACGTCTTGGCTTTCGCATGCAATTCTAACGGGGATGATGCTTGCATCATCCCCGTTTTTACTTGCCCAGAACAGCAACCCAGCTGACGCGCCCGCTGCTTCGTCGGATCCGGTAGAGACCAAATCCTGGCTAAAAGGAATTACCACTAACGGATATCTATCGCTTTCCTATACCTACAACACGAACGATCCCATCCCGCGGATCAACCAATTTCGGGTCTTTGACTTCAATGACGAGGAACCTCAACTCGACGTTGCTCAACTGGTTATTCAGCGCTCCATTAACAAACCTAATCAGTTTGGCTTTCTGTTCGATCTGATTGCTGGATCAGGTGTGCCTCCAGTAACGGCCGCCTATGGACTATTCCGCCATACCTACACCGGCACGGGCGGGGACGTGGACATTCCGCAAATGTACGTGAGCTACATTGCACCATTGGGAGAGGGGCTGCGCTTCGACTTTGGAAAGTTTGTGACCTACATGGGCTACGAAAGCATTCCTGGGTACGACGGATATAACAACAACTTTAGTCAGAGCTTTCTGTTTGGCTATGGCATCCCGTTTACCCACGCCGGCCTCAGGATGACCTACTCCTTCAGCAACCGGATATCAGCGATCTTTACATTAAACAATGGTTGCGACGATTTCCGAAAGGTAAACGACGGCTACACGGTGGGCGGGCAGTTGGCGGTGGGGACCAGCCAAACCACCCACGTCGTGTTCAATTTCCTCCACGGTCCGCAACGGCCGCACGACACCTCCGACCAGACTAACGATTGGGAGATCGTGGCTACGTGGGTGCCGGGTTTCCGCCTGTCGTTTGCGCTTGACGGTCTCTACGGGCACCAGGATAATGGCGTCGCTCGTGGACAGGACGCCATTTGGAGGGCTATAGACGGCTATGCCCGCTTCTATTTCACCCACCGGTTGTCTTTGGCATTTCGTGGTGAGGTTTTTCGAGACGGCGGAGGGGTAAGAACGGGTTTCAATCAAACCCTGCGAGAATACACACTCACTCCCAGTTATGATTTGCCGGCAAAGTTTTCCAGGCTTAATCCGCACTTTAAGAGGGCGGATGGTACGTTCGTGATTCGGGCCGACTTTCGCGGGGATTTCTCCGACCACGCAACGTTCCGCAAAGGTGGCAATAGGTTGACAGACCAACAACTCACTGCGGCTGTGAATTTGATCTATCAATTTTGAGCGTGACGTGCCTCCAACCCGACATAGGGCAGGCAGCAGTGTCTGTCTTCGTCTTCCCGCGCGGCGTGGGTGTCCCCTTGTCAGTTGGCGATAAATCGCGGTTACACTCATAATCCCGTCCCCCCCGCGCGTGCACGCGCGCAACCCATCCTCCCGCGCGGGCGAGCAGCCCCATCGCCCGAGACCGACCCCCGAAGGGGTCGGTCGAGGCTGTTCTTAGGGGTGGCTGGATTTTCCCGTCGCCAATAGCTATCCCCATCCCGCGTTTGACCGTCTGCGCCGAAGTTCTTACACTTGAGAGTGTTCCCGCTCGGCACAAGCTGATCCTGTGGAGGGTTTCCTGAGATTGCAATGGCGAAGTTTATGGCTTGCGGCCGTGCTGGGGCTGCTGGGGATGGTGTGTGTGGCGCAGGATCCGGTGCCGCCGCGCCAGGTTCCCGCGGCTCCGACGCCGCAGCCGCAGCAGAATCAGCAACTGAATCCGGCAGAGCAGAATCAGCCGCCGGAAGCTCCGTCTCCGCAGAGTCCGGATTCGTCGAGCAAAGCCTCGCCAGAGCAGCCGTCTTCGCCCATGCCGGCGCAGGCTCCCACCAGCCCGCCGAGCAAGTCTTCCTCAAGTAAGGCGCCTGCGAAGCCGCCGGCGCAGAATCCGCTTTCCACTCAGGTGCCCATTACGCTGGAGGGCAGCGAGACAATTTTTGCCATGCTCACGGCGCTGAACATGTGCGGGTACGATCAGGATTTGAGCCTCTCCGATCCGGTGCGCGGCCAAGTGCGCGATGAGGTGCAGAGGAATCTGCAGGGGTCGGAGCAGGGGACGGCGGCGCGCACCGAAGTCTGCGATTTTGTGCAGAATCACGTGGCGTCGCGCGATCCCAACCGCAATATTTCGCAGTACATTTCTCTGGCGCTGTATATGGATGGGCCTCCGCATTTCGTGCCCCGCCTGAAAGAAGAGGATTTGCCGCCCGATGCCTACAACGTTGCGCTGTTTGGTAAATCGCTGGAAAAGTTTTATGCGGCCGCGGGCTTGCACGGTATATGGGAGCGGCATCGGCGCGAATACGCGACGGTGATGCAGCGCTATCATGAGCCGCTGGCGAAGATGGTGTTCGATACGCGCATCTACTTGAAAGAGGCTCCGACGCAGTACCTGGGAACGAAGTTCACCATCTATCTGGATTTCATGGGCTCCCCGAACGAGACGGACGCGCGCAATTACGGGTCGGATTATTACGTAGTGATGTTCCCGGCGGGCACTACGCGGTCGGGAGGGACGGCGCCGTCGGATCTGAAGATGGATCAGATTCGGCACACGTTTTTGCACTATGAGATGGACCCGCTGGCGGAGAAGCATTACACCGCGATGAAGCGGTTGGAGCCGCTGCTGCAATCGGTGAAGCGGGCGCCGCTGGAAGACAGTTTCAAGAACGATATTTCGCTGCTGGTGACCGAGTGCCTGATACGCGCCATCGAGATTCGCACCTCGGGCGGAAAACAACCGGCGGATGAGGCGATGCGGGCACAGGCCGTAGATGACGTGGTGAAGCAGGGATACATACTGACGCGGTATTTCTATAACACGATGACCGCCTTCGAAAAAGATGCGGTCAGTATCCGCGGGGTGTACGGAGATTTTCTGGATAATATCGACGTAAAGAAAGAAGAGAGAGCGGCGGCGGCGGTGCAGTTTGCCGGCGTGGCGTCGCCGGAGCTGGTGAGGCTATCGCGTCCGGAGGAGCGGAAGGTGCTGGTAACGGCGGAGAAGCGACTGGCGGCGGGTGATCCCAAGGGGGCACAGGAGCTGGCACAGGAGGCGCTAGACAAAAAAATTGGGGATCAGGGGCGGGCATTGTTTATTCTGGCGGAGGTGGCCGTGGCCAATAAGAATCGCGATGGAGCCCAGGAAAATTTTCAGAAGGCGATTGCCGCGACGAATGACCCCATTGTGCTGGGGTGGTCGCACGTCTATCTGGGGCGCATTCTCGATATGAAAGAAGAGCGCGATGCCGCGCTGCAGGAATACCGAGCGGCGCTGGGCACGAGCGGAAAATTGCCGGACGTCCGGGCAGCGGCGGAAAAGGGTTTGGCGCAGGCGTATGAGCCGCCGGTCAAACCGCAACCGCAGTAGAAAACTTGTAATTTGGTAGTTTTGTAATCGGGTATTCTGATTGCTCTTAATTTACCCTATTAACAAATTCCCCAATTACAAAATGTCTTAAGGGAGAGCGCATGAAGCGAGGGGCGGTCGTGATTGCGATGTTGGGAGTCGTCGCGCTGGCTGTTTCGACTAGCGCGGTGGCACAGAGCAGCGGCAATTCTGCGCCGCAGAACCAGGCAGCCCAGAAAAGTGGGCAAGCATCCAGCCAGGCGGCAGCGCCGGCGGGAAAACGTCCGCCACAGGCAAAGTCGCAGCCGGAGTTCGACGCTTATAAGGCGATTATGGGCATGACCGATCCGGCGGCACAGGAAAAGGCGGCGAACGATTTCACCGCGAAATATCCGGACAGCGAATTGAAGCCGTTGGTCTACAAGGCCGCGATGCACGGCTATCAACAGGCCAACAACGGCGAGAAGATGATGGAGATGGCGCAAAAGATTCTGAGCTATGACCCGGACGATCCCGAGGCTCTGTTGGCCGTCGCGCAAGTGTTGGCCGAGCGTACGCGGGATAGCGATCTTGACCGCGACCAGAAGCTGGCGGAAGCCAGGAAAGATGCGCAGCGGGCGCTGGTGACGGCGGATACGGACGTGCCGGCTGCGGGATATCCGCCGGAGCAGTTGCAGGCTTACAAGAACTTTTTGCGTTCGGAGGCCTACGAGATTTTGGGCACGCTCGATTTCAACGCCAAGGCGTGGCCCGATGCCGAAGGCAATTTGAAGAAGTCGATTGACGCCTTTCCCCAGCAGGTGGATCCGGTAGCGGTGCTGCGGCTGTCGCTGACGCTCGACCAGGAGAACCGGTATCCAGACGCGCTGAAATATGCGAATCAGGCAGTCGATTTGACCAAGGAAGGCACGGCGACAGGCGACGCCGCGCGCAAGGAAAAAGACCGGCTGATGCAATTGACGGGAGCAGCAAATCCGGCGGCGCCGAAATGAAGGATTGATTTCGCGCGGCGCTCGGCTGAAGCCCGCGCATATCTGCGGCTCTAGAGGGGTACGGCTAAAGGCGCGCCCTTCAAAGCTGGTTACCAGCCTTGATTTTGCACTGTCGCTGCGGCGGATCTCATCATGAGGGAGCGGGAAATCAGTGCGCTGGAAACGGCGCTCGCTTATCACTTCCGGCGGCGGGCGGTGATCGAGCAGGCGCTTACCCATAGCTCGCAGGCGCGCGAGCAGGAAGCGCAACAAGCGGGAGGGGGCAAGTATAAGGTCAACGATAACGAGCAACTCGAGTTTCTCGGGGATGCGATTCTGGCATTGGTGACCAGCGAGGAATTGTTTCACCGCTTCCCGCGGTTTCGCGAAGGCGAGCTTTCGAAATTGCGCGCACACGTGGTCAGCGAACGGCATCTTATCCGAGTGGCGCAGCGCTTGGAGCTTGGCCACTATCTGCGGCTAGGACGAGGCGAAGAAAAAAGCGGCGGGCGCAGCAAGACGGCGCTGCTGGTGGATGCGCTTGAGGCTATTCTCGCCGCCATTTATCTGGATGGCGGCATGGAGCCGGCGCGCGAGTTTATTTTGCGGGAGATTTTATTACCCGAGTTGGAACGTATGGAGCGCGACGGCGGCACGCTGCCCATGACCGATTTCAAATCGGCGCTCCAGGAAACCTTGCAAGGGCTGGGGCTGGCGCAGCCATCGTACCTGTTGGTGCAGGAATCCGGGCCGGAACACAACAAGACATTTACCGTAGAAGTTCGTCTGAACACCAGGAATGGAGAAGGCCCGGCCGAGTTTGTGGGGCGCGCACAGGGTTCCACGAAGAAGACGGCAGAGCAGGATGCAGCGCGGCAGTTGCTCGCCTATCTGGCGTCGCGCCCGCAATCGGCGGGCGGCAAGCTGGTGCGCGAATCGCATGCGGCGGATAAATCGAGATTGGATGCGTGATAAATGAATTCACCAGCCGGACATATTTCCAGCGTTCCCGATAATCCTCCACCCGAGGGTCTGCCTCCGCTGAATGGATCTGCGGGCGATGACGCTGGCAGCGATGGTGCCGGGCACAGTGCACCTCTCCAGACCCCCGCCGCGCAACCACAACCATCCGCCGCGCCTCTTTCCGAATGGTCGGCGGGAACAGAGCTTATCGGGTCCCTGCAATCTTTGCTGGGCACGGTTGTGATTGCGGTATTCGTGATCACGTTTATCGTGCAGGCGTTTCAGATTCCCTCGCCATCGATGGAAAACACGCTCCTCATCGGTGACTACCTGCTGGTAAACAAGCTGACCTACGGCGGAGGCGGTTTAGGCGACTTTTTCCTGCCGTATCGCCGCGTACATAGCGGAGACATCATCGTTTTTCACTATCCCGTGAACCCGACCCAGCATTTTGTGAAACGGGTGATTGGCGTGCCCGGCGATCATTTGCGCCTGATCAATAAACAGGTGTATGTGAACGGCGTGCCACTGAAAGAACCGTACGCGCATTTTACCCGTCCCGCCGACGACATGTTTCGCGACAATTTTCCGCGCATCGATATGCTCTCGGGACCGACTCCGGAATGGTGGGTGCAGATGCGCAAGCTGGTCGAGGACGGACAACTCATCGTTCCCGAGGGAAATTATTTTGTGATGGGTGATAACCGTGACAACAGTTACGACAGCCGGTATTGGGGATTTGTGCCGCAAGTCAATATCATTGGGCGGCCGCTGGTGATTTACTGGTCGGTGCAGACCGGGGATGCTGACCCAAGTGCTCCTTCTTCTATGGGTGATAAACTGTATCACTTTGCTTACACGCTAACCCATATCTATCAAATGACGCGCTGGGATCGGACGCTGAGGTTGGTGAGGTGAGGGAGATGAAACGATGGAGTGATTGGGCAAGCGAGTGATTGAGTGATCGGGCGACTTTAAAAATCGGCATCCCCTGACTTTCAATCACGCAAATGACTCAATTACCGAATTACTCAATTCAATTCGACTACATTGGCAAAGAAAGAAAACAAGACGAAAAATAATAATGACGTTCCCGAAAAACCGCGGGAAACCACGGTGGAGTTTCTCGCCTCGCTGGCTGCCGTGTTGGTCACCGGATTGTTCATCATTACTTTCATCGTTCAGGCGTTCGAAATACCCTCCAGCTCGATGGAAGACACGCTACTGATCGGCGACCACGTATTCGTAAATCGCGTTATGTTTGCGCCCAAGACGGGGTGGATCGATTTCCTGCTTCCTTATCGCAATATTCGGCACGGCGATATTGTGGTCTTTCTTCATCCTGATGCGGCCTATCTCGGGACTTATGTGGTGAAGCGGATTATTGGGATTCCCGGCGACCGCATTCACCTGCGCGAGGGCGTGGTTTATCGCAATGGGGAGAAACTGGTCGAACCGTACATAGATCACGATCGCGACGATCCTTCCGACTACTACCGCAATAGTTTTCCCGCCGTGTCGCCGACGTCGGATCCGAATATTTCTCCTACCTGGGAAGCGGAATTGCCCTCGCACATTCAGGGCGACGATCTGGTGGTGCCGCCGGGGCACTATTTCGCCATGGGCGATCATCGCGGCGTAAGCCTCGACAGCCGTTACTGGGGATTCATTCCGCGGGAAAATATCATCGGGCGTCCCATGTTCATCTACTGGTCGTTCGAAACCCCGGCCGATCAATATATGAGAACCAGCATTGGCGATAGGCTCGGATTCCTCGCGCATGTGGTGCTGCACTTCTTCGACGAGACGCGCTGGAAGCGGACGCTGAAGATTGTGCGCTAGCTTCTGAGCCGCAGAGATGCAAGACTAAAACTGACACGCCACTAGTACTCTTTGTCGATGAGACGCGCTGGCGGCCAACAATGAAAGCAGTGCGGTGAAGCTCATTTCTTCCAAGCGGCGCGTGGCCATCACGGCAGCGGTCATTCTGCTGGCGCTGTTCCTGGTTCGTCCCGGAGTATCGCGGCTCAAGACTCGTATCACTATCTCCCTGAGCCGCGCTGTGGGCCGGCCGGTCGATATCGGATCGGTCCATCTTCGATTTCTGCCGCAGCCCGGTTTCGATCTTGAAAATCTCGTAGTCTACGAAGATGCCGCCTTCGGCTCGGAGCCGATGCTGCGGGCGCGGGAGGTCACCGCCGTGGTGCGGCTCACGTCGCTCGTGCGCGGGCGGCTCGATATCGCGCGACTGGAGCTCACCGAGCCCAGCTTGAACCTGGTGCGCAGGGCCGACGGGCGTTGGAACTGGCACGATTTGCTGGAGCGCACAGTCCACGCTCCGCTTGCGCCCACGGCGAAAACAAAACTGGAAAGGCGTCCCGGCTTTCCCTACATTGAGGCCAGTTCCGGCCGGATCAACTTCAAAACCGGATTGGAGAAAAAACCGTACGCACTGCTGAACGCCGATTTCGCTCTGTGGCAGGAATCAGAAAATACCTGGGGGGCGCGGCTGAAAGCCGAGCCGCTGCGCACCGACGTGAGCATGAGCGATACTGGCCTGCTGCTGCTCGAGGGAAACTGGCAGCGAGCAGCAACCCTGCACGACACTCCGTTAGAGTTCAGCGCTGAGTGGAACCACGCGCAGCTGGGGCAGCTCAGCAAGCTGCTCGCAGGAAATGACAAGGGCTGGCGAGGCGACGTGCGGTTGGATGCGACCTTGAGCGGCACGCCGGCAGCTATGCACATTGCCTTGGATAGCTC
>JASIKQ010000300.1 GCA_030049565.1 Candidatus Sulfotelmatobacter sp. | reverse complement strand
CATCTGCACGCGGCTGTGGGCGTTGACTTCGCCTTCGCCGGAGGTTTCGATCGGCAGGAAAATCATGTCTTTGAACTTGTTGATGACCGCTGATTGCACGCCGTCCGACTGCGATGACGGCATGCAGCCAAACGGCTTCAGCGCCAGCACCATGTGGCAGAGCTTGTGCACAGTGTAGTAGACGTTCTTGCCGACTTCGAGGTGTCCCTCGCCGCCGCGGGCGAACTGGTTATAGAAGGGATGCGCCAGGTCGGCCAATTCCTGCTGCGGCACAAGATGATGAGTGATGCCGCCGAGGTTCTTGATGGTGCGGTGATAGAAGAAGTTCCACATGCGCTGCCCGGCGCCGATGCCCCACAACTTTTTGCGCAGGCCGATGTAGTTGGCGAACTGCTTCTTGAATTCGTGCCACTCGGGATTGCGATGCGGACGATTGACCGGCCACTTCGCCTTGGCGTGGGCTTTTGCCTGGTACATGAGGTACGCGACCCAGGTTGCGATCGGCTCAACGAGCACCTGCGCGCCCTCGCGCTCGAGAAACTCGAACATGTGGAAGTTGCCGTCCCCCTCAGTGGTCTGCGCCCAGAACTCGCCGGTGATCTTCACAACCGGCTTTACGCGGGTGCGGTCGATTTCGATCGCATTCATCTTGTCGCGCGCGGTCTTCAGGGCATTCAGATAATCCTTGCCCCACATGTGCTCGTGCCACTTGCCGAACACGTTGAAGGTGTTGCGCAGAACTTTGTTGCTCTTGACTTTGGGTTTCAGCCAGTTGGGGGCGCTTTGCTCGATCTCGAACGCCTTGCGGTTTTTCAAATCTGCGCACAGGCCCTCAACCATTTCGTGAAACACACGGTCGGTCTCACCCTTGTTCACCTCGTAGGGACGAATCTGGTAGATCAGATCGTTGATCACGTCGCCCATGTGCAGGGCATTCAACATGCCGAAGCCAAAATCGATGGTGAACTTGAGCCCGGGTTCGCCTGAAGCCGCCTTGATGCCGTCGCTGTCTTTGAACAGGAGCACGCGGAAGCCATCGAAACCGGCATTCTTCAGAGCGAACCGATACTCGGCTTCATACATGCCGAAGCGGCAGGGACCGCATGAGCCGGCAGTGAAGAAAACATAGTTGTTCAAAATCTCATCGCGCGACAGTCCCTCCTTCTCAAGGAACTGCAAATACTGCACCAGATTGCCGACAGTGAAATACGTCGGATTGCACTGCCCGTTATTGCCAAACTCTTTGCCGATCTGGAATGCCGGAACTTCCGGCACCGGCAGTTTTTCGCAGCGATAGCCGCAGCCCTGAAACACGGCGCGAATCAAGTCTTCGTGTTTCCAGGTGAAGCCGCCGAACAGAATGGTCGTGTGCGGCCTCTGCTCCGCGGTAAATGCCCGCTCCACCGGACGATGAAAATGCGTGGGCTGGTCGAGTCCGGCTATCTTGCGCAGGCGCGCGCGTTCGGCTTCCAGGCGTTGCTTGATTGCGGCTTCGTTTTCAATCTGGACGAGATTCGTCGCCATATCTTCCTCCGGCGGTAGAATGAGCTGCGATGGTGGATTTGCGTAAAGGAGAGATTTGTGCCTGAGCGAGACTGCGGCACAATCTGGGATACAAGAAAAAACTTCTCCCAGCGATTTTCGACTTGCTGCTGAACCGCATTCGAACTCCAAGAACTTGGTTGGGGGCCCTAATTCCTGTGCCTGAGGCATCGCCCAGTTGGCAACGCCACAGGCCTTTCTGCATATTCGCCGTTAAAGACAAACGGCTAAGAGGCAGTTGCCTCAGTTCTTATCCCCAAGCGTACAACCCACGAAAAGCGGCTAGAAGTTCTTTCTAACAGAAACGCTGCTCCAAGTTCAAGCGCGCTGGTTACAGTTCTGATCGGTCCCCCGACGCGGCGGCAAGGCTTTAACATACTGGACCACATTTCGCCGCACGTAGATCATTATGCTCCTAATCGTCAGAACCTGATCCTTCAGAGCAGATCCGTCGGCCGAGAACACCTGCCTGGCTAAGGGGACTGGCCGCAGCAAGCTTAACACTTACGCTTTTTAGGAGGCTTAGCGACAAGTGGCGTGAGCCGATTACCGGCAGAAACAGCAAGAAAACAAAAGACAGCCGTGAGGGTCCGAATGTCAATCTTAAAGACTGACGCTAACCCATAGCTGTCAGAGATTGATTCTTTACTAAGCCGAAGATATCTCAACGCCCTCTTGTTCAGCAATACGGCAATTCCCGTAGGACCGCGACTCAGATGACATGCGTACGGAATTCACTGTATTGGAGGCGGGTGATTTGAGAGGACATACTAATTGGCTTGGTTCAAGTCAAAAACGGCGCCGTTACAGGCGTAAGAGCACCGCTCGCCGGAGATCCCATGAGTGCATTTCAAACTCCCGTGACAATTCCCGCCCTTGACGCCGTGGCTCACAGCCACACAGTTCAGTTTTACAGCGAAGACAGGTTCCTGCTTCAGGAACTCGGGCACTTCATCGGCGCTGCCCTCGCGGCCGGCAGTTCGGCCGTGATTATCGCCACTCCCGCCCACGAGGACAGTCTTTCCAATCGCCTCATGGCTCAAGGGGTAGACCTCGCGCAAGCTATAGTGGCTGGCCGATATATGGTTCTGGATGCCGCCGAAACGCTCTCCAGATTCATGGTCAATGGCCAGCCCGACCCTCGCCTCTTTTCAGAAATCATGGGCGGCGTCATCTCGCGTGCGGCATCAGCCGCGCGAGACGAAAACCATCGCGTCGTGGCCT
>JASIKQ010000299.1 GCA_030049565.1 Candidatus Sulfotelmatobacter sp. | reverse complement strand
GATACGCACATCTGGATTTGGAGCAAGTTGGAACCAAAGCGTCTGGGGCGAAGGGCTCTAGCGGAATTGTCGAACCCCAATAACGAACTTTGGTTGTCTCCGGTCAGCGTTTGGGAAGCTCTGGCTCTCATGCAGAAAGGCCGCATCGCAGTGGAGAATCCTCTGGCTTGGGTCGAACGCGCTGCTGATCAGATGCGAGAAGCGCCTCTAACTCAGGAGATTGTTCGCACCAGCTTCGCGCTGCCTTTGCCCCATGCCGATCCGGCGGATCGGTTCCTGGCCGCCACGGCTAAGGTGTTGCGGTTAAGTTTGGTGACTGCTGATCAAAGGCTGCTAGGTCTTCCCGAGATTATGTCTCTGGCCAACCATTAGTCATCACTGCGTCGCCGTCTTCCCCTTCCCAATCGCCGCGGCCGCGATCTGCGCCACATCGAGCAGCTCCGGAGGCGTGTCCGTGGCCGCCGCTAAGCCATCGCGCAGCATTGAGTTGCAGAAGGGACACGCCGCCGTTACCACGTCCGCGCCCGTCGCCACCAACTCCTGCGCGCGCTCAAGGTTCACTCGCTTGCCGGTTTCTTCTCCCAGGAACATCAGCCCACCACCACCGCCGCAGCAGAAGCCGCGTTCGCGCGCCCGTGGCGGATCGACCACCTGCCCATAACGCGCAATCACGTTGCGCGGTTCGTCGTAAACGCCCCGATATCGTCCCAGATAACACGCATCGTGAAACACCATCCTCTTTTGCTCTTCGCCATTCAGCGGTAGCTTGTCCTGGAATCGCGCCAGCAGTTCAGTGTGGTGTTCGATAGCAACCGTGCCGCCGTGTTCTTTCCAATCCTCGCCAATGGTGCGCACGCAATGCGGGCAGATCGAAACCATTTTCTTTACCCCGGCCTCACGAATCTGCTCCAGATTTCCCTGCGCCAGTTCGCCGAACAGATAGTCGTTGCCCAGCCGCCGCACGGGATCGCCGCTGCACTTTTCCTGGCGCAGAACGCCGACTGTAATGCCCAGGTGATTCAATACCTCCACCAGCGCCAGCAGAATCTTCCGCCCGTTCGGATCGAATGATCCCAGACATCCCATCCACAGGCAGTACTCCTGCGAGCCGTCGAAATACGGCAGACCGTTTTTCTCGATGAACTTCTCCCGATCCGAAGTGGGGAATCCCAGCGCGTTTCCGTGGCGCTCCAACGTGACGAACATTTCGCTGCCGTAACTGTTTTCCCATTTGCCGGTATTGACCGCACCCCGACGCAGACCCACGATAATCGGCAAATGCTGAATGCCCACGGGACATTGGAATTCGCAGGCCCCGCAGGTCGTGCACTCGAACGCCGCTTCGGTCGAAAGATGTTTTCCCAGCAACAACTCCTCGCTCTTCGGGCCAAATTCGTTCAGGTAATGCCGCGTGCCGAGAATAATTTCTTTGGGATTCAAAATCTTGCCGGTATTGTTGGCAGGACAGTGTTCAGTGCAGCGCCCACACTCCACGCAGGAGTACGCCTGCAACGCGGTGATCCGCGTGACGTCTTTACCGGCGACGAGCCCGAAATCTTCGTCACCCACCAGCGGCGGAATTTTGCTGAAGCCGTCGCGCTCCAGAAAAATCGTCAGCGGGCTCAGCACCAAATGCATGTGCTTGGTGCTTGGAATAACTGGAAGAAAAAAGAGAAGGACCGCAGTGTGTGCCCACCACAGCGCCAAACTCGCAAAGCTACCTTCCGGCGCGAGAAAACCGGCGAGGAAGGTAATCATCAGAGCGAAGATCAGGAAGGCAACCAGGCCGGACTCCGGCGAAAGTGGCTCCAGCCATTTGGGGCGAATCACGAATCGGCGAATCGCTAAGCCAGTAATGGAAATTGCCACAGCAATGGCGAAGATTGCCGCAATCAGGAAGTAAGCTCTGCCCCACCCCCTGGAGCTTGAGAAAAGCGGATGCCCGAGACCCGCGGCAAAATGATTGAGCGTCACCAGCGCAAACACGCAGAAACCCCAGAACACAAAGGCGTGCGCCAGGCCGGGAAGCGGCCGCTGAGCGATGACCAATCCCTGCGCGCCCACCTCCCACAGCACTTTGCGGATGCGTGGGCCAATAGGCCGCAAGTGGAAGTCGGCATCGGGCTTCGCCGCCAAAATAATGCGCACGGCCCGGCCGAACTTGCGGCAGAACAGAAAAACGGAAACCAGGAAAGCGATCAGCAGGACGATTCGCCCCGGCCAGTTCATATCGTGATGTCTCCCGAGAACCTGACAGTCTAACGTAGGCGGAGAGTTCTGTGGGAACAGGAGAGTTGCACGTGCTCGCCGTATGCTGCTATCACTCACCGACCTTTTGGCCGAGTGGGAGAGGCTATTCTTCTCCAAGGCTTCTATAAGGGGTTCTATAATACAAACAGTTTCCGACCGCCCAGCCTTCGGGTATACCCTGGCTGCGGCGGCGAGGGAAGTTGTCGCGGATGGGAGCATGCCTTGAGCGAAGTCGAAGGGACACGCTGGCGACACATTCCCGAGGGTGCGGATGGAAACGCCCGCGCCTCCCGCGCTCGCTGACGAGCGCATTGGAAAGGAAGCGTCTGCTGGGATTTTCCCCGCCTGCGTGATTTTCCTTTCCAAATTTTCGCATAGAAAGTCTGAAGCTTTGAGGGAGCAAACGGCGTTTAGCCATTGGCAATTAGCTAATCCCGATGTGCGTTGATCCCGGCACAAACCCTCAAATGGCCAATGGCTAACTGCTGATCTGTAATGACTGCTCTTCACGACAAGTTCGGACGCGCCATCACCGACCTGCGGATCTCCATCACTGACCGCTGCAACTACAAGTGCGTTTACTGCCGCACGGGCAACGAAGGTGCGCTCTACGGCGATCTGCCCTTCGAGGATTACCTGCGCATGGCGCGGGTGCTGGTCGGCATGGGGATTACCAAAATTCGTTTGACCGGCGGCGAGCCTTTGCTACGCAAGGGAGTGGTCGAGTTTGTGCGCGAGTTGGCACGGCTTCGACCTCAGGCGCTAAAGCCTACATTTTCGTTGGGCGGTAAAGACGCGGCTAAAGCCGCGTCCCTTCAAAACACTTCTGCCTCTAACGACGCAACTGAAGCCGCTCCCCGTCGAAACCTCTCTCCT
>JASIKQ010000298.1 GCA_030049565.1 Candidatus Sulfotelmatobacter sp. | reverse complement strand
AGTGAATTCTGGCTGAGCGGAAACCAGCTTTCCCGCCCCGCGCTCGAGTGCGGCAACGCGGTTTTCCAGTTCGCGCACCCGTTCGGTGAGGTGCTCTATGTCCGATGCGATGCTGTCGACAGCTTGCGGCATATGACCGCTGCGCATCTGCCTCGCTCAGACGAGGCTTCTAACTGGTTCTGCCTGCTCAAACTCACCTGAGGCGGAGATGGAACTCGCATCCGGCCAGGGCGGCAGCAGCTTTACTAACAACCAAAGGATTCCGAAGGGAAGAATCATGAGCGCGATCGCGGTCAGGAGTCCTTCCCGCGTAGCGAAGCCCATCTTGTAGGTTGTGTATCCCAGAAAACTCTTGGAAAAGAGTTGGCCGCCGATCACCACGTTCCAGCGCATAGCAAAGATGCCCATCACCGTAAGGCACCCGGCCAGTGCGTAGACTCGCTTTCGGGTTTTCTCGGTCAGCTTCAGAATCTGAGTCAGGCCGAGCAATGCAATGGGAGTCACTGTGCCCAGAAGAATCTGAACGATGACCTGCGACGTCCAAAGCCGGGTGTGGACCATGAAATCCAGGCTGCGGAAGGATTCATCGGCTTCGTAGATGCGCTGTAAGAGGTCGAGCATTTCCAGGCTGAAGTCGATGACGAAGGTGTACATCAAATACTGTGCGATCTTATCCAGGCAGCGTATGTCGATTTCTTTTCCCCGCAGCCGCGTAGTAATCATGTAAAGCAACATAACCGCGGCGATGCCAGAGACCATCGCCGAGAAAATGAAGACAATTGGCATTAGCGGCGACGACCACCAGGGGTTGGCTTTCACCGATCCGAAGATGAAGCCGACATATCCGTGCAGTAGAAAAGCGGAAGGAATTCCGATCAGGGTGATGAAGTAGCCGAGTCTTTCGTCGATGCGCAGCGAGCGTTCGCTGATAACGTTGGAACCCAGGGTGAGCACGCGATAAATAAAGCGCATGATCCCCGTCGAAGTCTGCGATTTCACCACGATATCGCGCCGATAGTCGAGCCAGATCTCTAACAGCAGAACCGCCATGAGGTACCAGAGATAGACAAAGCCGAACATGGCCATGGCCGAAGAACGGTGCGGCGTCAAATACATCTCGAATGAGCGCTCAGGATGTCCCAGATGCAGTTGCAGCGGCAGCGGCGCGACGAGCAGGAAGGCAAGCGCCGTCAGCAGCGCCAGCCGGTACGTCGGTTTCACCGCTTCCACTCGAAACACACGTTCCAGAGAAGCCAGAATGAATGCACCCGCTACCAAACCCGTGATGAATGGATAGAGAACGATAAGAACACTCCACTGGAGCTCCACCTCGTTCGGGTACATGAAGCCTTCGACGGGTATGTACACGAGCCTCCTTCTTATCGTTCTAAGAACTTATCTCACCAACTTATCTAAGGGCCCGACATAACTGACCTATTTAACTTACCTGACCGAACCATCCATGCCGTCGTAAAAAACCTTTGCTCCAGTAGCCATGTGCGGTTTCAGAACTTGCACACTATGAGTTCTCAAGAATTCGTGAATCGGGTCTTTGGGATTCTTCAAGTCAGCGAGCTGACGCGCGCCCGTAGGGCATACCTCGCAACATGCTGTCGTCAGGCCTTTGGTGATGCGGTGATAGCAGAGCGTGCACTTTTCCGCTGTATGTGTTTTGGGATTAATGAAACGGCACCCATAGGGACATGCCTGCACACAGTAACGGCAACCGAGACAATAACTTTTATCCACCAGCACAACTCCGTCCGGCGAGATGAAGGTGGCGCCCACCGGACAAACCTGCGTACAGGGCGAATCCGCACAGTGGTTGCACAGCTTGGGGACAAAGAAGTTCTTTCCGCTGCTTTCATCGGGCGGGAAACCCTGCTTGCCGCCATCCGGAGATTCCACCTCCGGACGTTCAATCTGGTAGTCGGCTACGTGATAACGCTCAATCCACGTGCGGTAATAGCCTTCAGGAACATCATTTTCCTGCGCACACGCGCGAACGCAACTGCCGCAGCCGATGCATTTGGGGATATCGATCAGCATCTCCCACCAGTGCTCGGCGAGTTTGTAGTTGGGCGAGGCTTCGGGAGTGCCCGCGAGTACGAACTTCCATGCAGCCGCGGCGGCAGGCAATAGCAACAGTAAATGACGGCGGGTGACCTCCATTTATTTCTTCCCCTCCGCCTTGGACTCTGTCTCGGGCTTCGTTTCGATTTTGGGGCGGTGTGGCTGATGGCAGGTGTCGCAGGCGATGCCTCCGGAGTGATCTGCCGTCACTACTTGCGGAAACCACTTAGGCTTGGCGCTGTTGGCCTCGTGGCAGCGGGCACATAGGACCGTTGTATCCAGCTTCGCGGGCGTAAGCGACGCGGGATCGTCGGCATGCTTGGCCAACGCACCGTGGCACGCCTCGCAAGCCACAACCACATGCTTGCCTTGCCTTTTCTGATCGGCAACGTCGCTATGGCAGGTCTCGCACAGGTCGTGGCCGGCAAAGGCAATCGGCCGGGCCGCGATTTCACCCATGGCGGCGCCGCGATAGTGCCCGTACTGCCCGAAACTGCGTGGCACGACCCCGGCCCGCAAGACAAGGAATGCAACCACCGCGATCGCCATGACCGTGGCCAGCCGAATGAGGTGTTCTATGTCTTTGAACAAGTTCGTGTTCCTGCGTCTGACTCCGGATACGATCTGCGCGGAAATTGCGCGATGTTTACTAATACAACAGTATTTCTGCCGTGAACGATGATCCCGGTCACAGCAATGGGTGATGATTGTCACCGGTCGCCGGAGGAAGTCTGCGTGCCGTCGAAGTCCACTGCGAGCTGAAGAGTCAAGTCGGAAATGTCGGCCAACCCCTCACCGCCAACTAGACGCTCGCGCTGAACGAGTTTATCGGCTTCGTTCTATGAGCTTTTGGCGCAGCCAGCGATAAGGCAGTAATCACTACTGTGGGTGATCGCCATCACTGCACTTGGGCGCGAATTCCTATCTCATCACTCTAAACATTTTCCGGCTCGGGGAGCGCTCCATGTCGAACCCTCTCGTGGAATCATTAGAGCGACTCAAGCGACTTGTAGACCAGATCATGACGGAAACCGATCCGGCAAAGTACGACGCGCTCGCGTCCGAAATTTGGCAAGTTCTTTTTGAGCGGCAGGTTCTTCAAGGCCACCGGACTAAGGAAGGAAGCAACACTGCTTGCGAAGCTATGCCATCCACTCCGCCTGCCCGATGACAGGACTCCGTATGCCAAGTGAAAGGCCCGCTCGTAAGTCGAGTGGCGCGTTTCTAACTAGGGCAGTCTCGAGGTAAAACCTCTTCCCTTTTCCGAAGGCGATACGCCGTCGATTTGAGAGTCATCGAATGAAACTCCCGTGGTTCGATCAGCGAACCGACCGAGAAATACCGGTAAGCCGTGCAACCCCTAGCCTCGTATCTGTTCGCGAATCTATCGTTCAAGCGCGGCATGCACGATGAAACGTTTCGGAGCTCTGCCAATGTAGTAAAACGGATAGCAAGTCACCAGTGTCAGAGTCGGGTTTCCCGCTGAGCGCAGAACGCCTACGTCTCCGGAGCTTACGATCTCCAACTGGTCGACAATATATGTCTGAACCCGATCCGGTTGTTCCACGTCGATGCGATCACCGACTCTTATGTCCTTCAACCCCCGGAAAAAGCCGTCACGGTGACCCGCAATACCTACGTTTCCACTCTCGCCAAAGTGTGCAGTGCCTGCAATGTGACCGATTCCCCGGTTGAGAGTTATATCGTCGGTGCCTTCGATAACCGGCGCCTCGACATGAATCCGGTGGATGCGAATGACCGCCAACGGTGGCGCAGACCCCAGGCCCAGAGTCTCCTCGTACTGCTGGACGCGCTGTTCTGACCAAAGGGCGAAGTCGGGCGGAGAGGAAAGTGGCGGCACGACGGAATCGTCTTTCGCGCTCTGTACGTTAGCCATCCGTCTGACCTCCTCAAAATGCCGTATCGCCGCCCGCGAAAGGATCATTTCGTGGAGCTTGGCGATCGCGCAAAATGCCAGAAGCAAGCCGCCCATAAGCAACAAAAACCGGCGAAGATGATTCCTCAGTTTCATAGCTAAACTTTCTCTTACAGGGTTCACCCGCCGTCTGGATGCAATCTGTTACTCCCACTGTCTCCAGTGAACCCTATGAGTGCACGACAATAGCCAAAACCCACTCATTCAGGAAAGTCATCTGTGGCTCTTTGGCAGCAACCCCTTGTGTACTCGGAAAGAATACGCAAGATGTTCATACGTATTCCGGGTTGATAAACGTGTTTCTGGTGTGCCCGCAGCCAGATTTCTGCAATTGAGTGCGAGACCCTCCTTACCGTCGGGTCGGTCCACCGCCCGCACCGGACTTCTTCTGACTTTTCGTGAGTTCCCGAAGCGCTCGTAAATTTACGACACGGTAACGTGTTTGTTTTGAGCCAAATCAATTTGGCGGCTGTATTGCATTCCTGGGCCGTAGACGACGGTTCAAGAACGAAGAAAACGAGCTTTGTTCAGGATCTGCGTTTTGTCGCGCCGCGCTAGCGCGACGCAGCAGGGACATACGACCAAATCTGTGTCCGTCAGGTTTGCAAAAACCAATTTCAAATTTAAGTAAATGGAGAGGAAAAATGAAATCGCACAAATTAAAGATCGTCATGTTCTGCCTGGTCGCGCTGGCTGCGCTGTTGGCCGCGAGCAATGCCAAGGCGGACACGTGGAACAAAGCCACCAAACTAACCTTCACGGAGCCCGTGGAAGTTTCGGGCACAGTTCTGCAATCCGGAACATACTGGTTCCAGCTGATGAACAGTCCGTCGAACCGGAACATCGTTCAGATCTGGAATTCCGATCGCTCCAGATTGATCACCACTATTCTGGCCGTGCCGAACTACCGTCTCCAGCCAACGGGGCAGACGATGATAAAGTTCGACGAGAGACCCGTCGGTACTCCCGAGGCCATTAAGGCCTGGTTCTATCCCGGAGACAACTT
>JASIKQ010000297.1 GCA_030049565.1 Candidatus Sulfotelmatobacter sp. | reverse complement strand
ATGGGCGAGACGGTCACGGTTGTGGTGGCGATGTTGCCGGGAGTTACTGGGCTTGGGGTTGCGGTGGTGGGCAGGACTGAGAGCGCGTAGTCTTCGGCGACACCGACAACGTTGATCGCCAGGCTCGCAGTTGTATTCACAGGCGCGCCGTTAAAAGTTGAAGTGCCGGTTACGGTGATGGAATATAGAGCCGGTGGGGTTGCCCCGGTGCAGGTGGAGGAGCTTCCGCCGCAACTGGTGATGGTAAGCGAAGCCTCGCCGGGCGGCGTTTCAGAACCAGGACTGATCAAGCATCCCGGCAAATTGGAGGTGACCGTCGTGGAAGTCACCGTGCAGGTTAGAGAGACCGGACTATCAAAGCCTGAACCGGAGACCGCGAGGACGCTGATGGTACTAACTGCGGAGTCTCCCGGATCGAGCGCTGGCGGAGTAAAAGCAGATGGGGTCAGGGTAAACGGCGCCTGCGCGTGGGACACTGCTGCGCCCCAAAATGCCCAAAAAAACAGAGCCAAGACGATATGACGCGCGAGATGCCTGGGATTCACCATCAGCGGACGGGAACTCACTACTTTCGATTCCTCCAGTAACACAAATGCTGCTCAGGGCCGGGGCCAAATATGCTCGCGACTCGGCCTTGAACGTTTCAATTCAATCAGATCAGGTAATCGCTGATTTCGGGTCCTACCTGGAATTTGGCCGTAAGAAGTAATGTATACGAAATTGCGCTCGGCGGATGCGCCAGAGAGAATCTTAGACCAGAGTCGGGCATCGTGCCAATGGCGAGGGCAGAATGAAAAAAGAGGCCGCCTGGCGTAGCAGGCGGCCTCTTTTAGCTACTGGGTTAGTTTACCGTCAGAGTGACTTGGGTGGTTTGGGTGATTTTGTTCGCGTCCGTTCCCGTCGCAGTGATGGTTATCGTGTAGCTGCCCGCGGGAGTTCCCGGCGCACCCGTTTTTACGGGTGTTGCCCCGCTCTGAGATCCAAGGCCCGCAGCATCGCTGGCCGCCACCGTGAAGTTGTACGTGGTTGAAGCAGATAAACCGGTTACGTTGAAGCTGGTGGTGGTCGATGTGCCGATTGAATTGCCGTTTTCATAAATGGTATAGCCGGTCACGCTGCAATTGGCGCCGAGACCGGCAGGGGCTGTCCAGTTCAGCGTAGTGCCTGAGCTGGTGGTGCCGGATGCGGCCAGTCCGGTCGGAGCACTGGGCACGGCGGCGCAGCTTCCACCTCCACTACCGCTATTGCTGCTGCCGCTGCAGGCGGGCATCAGGACCAAGGAAATCAGCAGCATTCCAATCAGCAGCGAAGCAGCGATTTTCCTGCGCTGGTTAGGCGAGGTCGAGAAGGCGATGCCCATTAGCGAGAATGCGCCTATGGGAAGCCAGAAGCCGTAGAAAATTGTCTTGGGATGAGATACCGCTGCACTGGCCGCGGTTGTGGTAATGGTGAGCGTGCTGGTGGCGCCCGCGGCGGTGGGCGTGACCGGATTGGTAGAAAAGCTCGATGCGCTACAGGCCGGAGGCGGAGAGCCGCTGCCGCTTACGCTGCAAGTGAGATTGACGGGTGAATTGTAGCCGTTGTCAGAAGTCAGGGTGATGGTCGATGTGGCTGAACTGCCGGGGGAAACCGCAGTGGGTGTGGTAGCTCCGAGGGTAAAGGTTGGGGTTACCGCCTGCGTGTACTTCACCACGAAGGCATCGGTGGCGCCGCCCGGGGTCGACTGCACCACGCCGGAGGTAACCGGGAAGTTATTGGGCCCAGTTTCGGGAGGCGCGGTATTGCCTGTGACGTAAATGTTCGCGCCGGCGCTATCCACGGCAATTGCACCGTAGTCGCCCCCGACATCTTCGTTGCCGGCACCGCCAAGGTAAGTCGAAAACAAAAGCTGCGTGCCCGATGAGTTGATTTCGGTCACGAAGGCATCGTAACCGCCTCCGATGGTGGGCTGCGTAGCATTCACCGTCGGAAACGGAGTGCCCCCAGAGGCGGTGGAGGAATCGGTTTCTCCGGTCACATAGGCGTTGCCGTTGCTATCCAGGGCGATGCTGGCGCCAGCGTCGAAACTGCTACCGCCAAGGTATGTCGAATACACCAAAGGAGCACTGCCAGTGGGATTGAACTTGGTGACAAAGGCATCGGCGGCGCCACCATATTTTGTCTGGAATGCGTTCGCCGTAATGGGAAAGTTGCTTGATTCCGTGGTTCCGGTGACGTAGGCGCTACCTGTCGAATCCACTGCGATGCCATCGCCGGCGTCAGGACCTGCGGCACCGAGAAATGTGGAATAGACGTATCCAGGTTCACCGGAATTATCGAAATTGAAATTAATGACGGTGACGAATGCATTGGAATTGCCGCTGCTGCAACCACCGCAAGTCGTCTGAAAGGCGCCTGAAGTGGTGTGAAAATTCGCATTAAAAGTCTCGCCGGTCACATAGGCATTGTCGGAGGAATCCACGGCGACGGCGCTGGCAGAATCGCCTGCGGTACTGCCACCAAGATAAGTGGAAAAAACCAAGGCGCTGCCGGAGGAATTCAACTTTGTTACAAAACCGGCGCTGAAGGTCGATAGTGTGGGCGCTGTTTGAAGGGGATTAAGAGTTGGAAAGTCTTTCGAAGAGGTCGCTCCCACAACCACCACGTCGCCAGAACCGTCTGTGGCCAAGGCAATGCCCAGGCCGGCGTCGCTGCCGGTTCCGCCAAGGTAAGTGGAGTATGTGAGCGCCGAACCGGCGGAATTCAGTTCAAACACAAAAGCGTTGAAGGTGGTGCTGTTTGTGCAACTGTTACAGGCGCCCTGGAAGGGAGTGCCGGCTACGGGAAAGTCTTTGGACGACGTTGCACCGGTGACGAAGACATCGCCGGAAGAATCTATTGCGATGGCGTTTCCGTAGTCGCTGGCGGAGCCGCCGACATAGGTTGAGTAGATGAGTGTCGAGCCATCGGAGGAGATCTCGCTGACAAAGGCGTTATTGGCGCCTTTGAGTTTATTGGTGCTGGAAAAACCGGGGAAGTTGGAGGATGCGGTTACTCCGGTTACGTAAGCGTCGCCACTGCTGTCGAAGGCAATGCCCTGCGCTTCGTCATCGCCGCTGCCGCCGAGGTAGGTGGAAAAAAGGTAACTGACTGAGGGATCGATAACCAATTCGCGGCTGCGGTCGTAGTTGCCCAAGGCAAAGCCAACTTTATTTCCGGCCTGCAAAACAAATTGGGCATCTACGAGTTGCCGCGTGCCGCTGAGTTCCTGATAGGCTACGGGCTTGTGCAGCAGAATATTTCCGGCGTGGGAAGAAATCTCGAGGTTGCCGGAGCCGTCGGTGCTAATGGCGCGGGCGCCGGTGAAATGAAATCCGATGGGAGTGGGATCGGCGCCGGGCGCAACGACAAAATCAAATTCGGTTTGCCGCTGGGCACCATGGAAGGCGAGATTCACGCCGGGATAAACGTCCTGGTACGAAACCCGCGCATAGTGCCACACGGCCGTCTGCCACTTGCTTGGGTCCTTGCCGATGAAGTAGTTGCTCTTGCCCGGCATTTGATCGCTGGCCGAAACCCTGGCCGGGAGGTTCGCGCCAGTGAGTTGCATGTGGACTACAGCGGTTGATTCAGTTTTCGCAGACCGCCGGGCGGCACTTTTCGCAATCAGCGTGCGGCGCGCGGCTGAACCGGCGTCCGCATAACCGGAACGCACCGAAAATACAGCATCATTCGCAGTGAGGAACAGGGTGTAGCCATCGCCGCGGGCCAGGTATTTTACTTGCGCGTCCGTCTGACCCAGGTTTTCTTCGAAGGCCAGAGGCAAGGCCGCGTAGTTGGCACTAACGCGAGCCCGCGCAGGAGCTGGTGCGGGAGTAATAGGAGAAGCCGCGGTGTGACGGTGACCTCCACCCAGGGCAACAAACGACGCAACGCCGAGGACAACGAAGAGCGGGACGATGCACAGCGCACACACTCCTCTACGAGCGACTGA
>JASIKQ010000296.1 GCA_030049565.1 Candidatus Sulfotelmatobacter sp. | reverse complement strand
GGAATCAAAGCGCAAGCCACGGCCTCCATTTGCCCCTCCGATAATGCCGATGACCAGCGCGATGCCGCTGACTGCGAGCCCCACGGCCATCACCTTTTGCAGCGAAAGTTTTTGCTGGCCGCGCGCCACAACGTACAACAGTACCCATACCGGTGCGGTGTATTGCAAGATGATGGCCGTAGCTACGCCCGTCCGCTGAATCGCCACGTAATAAAAATAATTCGATGCCGCCACACCCAGCATGCCCAGAACGAAGCACGAGGCCAGGTCGCGGGCCGGGAGCTTTATGCGCTGCCATCCCTGCAAGACAACGAGAATAGGAAATAACACCAACAGAGAAAACGTGACCCGAGTCTGCGAGAGAATCAGCGGCTCGATGGCACGAGTGGTCGCCGTGCCTAGTGGCAACCTCCCAGTGAAGGCGGCACGGCCAAGGGCGGCGGAAACTCCCCAGAGAAACGCCGCCGAGCCGATGAAGAAATAACCGCGCAGAGAATGAAGGCGCGAGCTTGCTGTTGATGGGTTGGCGATAGCGACCCTCAATATCCCCCGATGATCATTGGAAAGGAAGAGATGGTCAAGGGTCGCGGGGTCAGGCGTCGACGTATTCGATCTCCGTGGTGATTTTTGCGGTTTTGTCGAGCATGGCCGAGACCGAGCAGTATTTCTCTTGCGAGAGCCGAACCGCGTCTTCTACCGCTTTCGTCGAAACCTTCCCTCCGACGCGGTAGATCAGCTTGATTTGCGTATAAACCGATGGCGGACTTGGCGCGCGCTCGGCTTCGGCACGCACCTCTATGCTGGTAAACGGCTCGCGCTTTTTCGTCAGAATGGAAACGACATCGTAACCCGTGCAGCCGCAGAGGCCGATGAGAACAAGCTCCATCGGGCTATTTCCAGCTGTCTTATCACCGTCGACGATGATTGTATGACCGCTGTCGGAGACTCCGTTGAACCGCTGCTTTTCAATCCAGGTGGCTCGGGCATTCGTCATAATTGCTTTCCAAAATACTATCTTCGATTGTCCGTACTCGGTTCGGGATGAATCAATACGCGGAAAAGTTCGGGCGCGGCTTGCTTGATACGAATTTCGAGTTCCGTCTGAATGTCATGGACGCGCGCCAGGGAAAGACCGTCTGAGAAGGTGCAATGGCAGGAGGCATAAAGCCGTCCTCGAACCCTCTTAATCTGCACCTCGTGCATGTCTACGATTTCCGGGAAATGTTCGGCGAGCGATTTCAGCCTTTGCTCCAGATTGGCATCGTGCCGCAACTCATCGCCGGTTTCAATGGTCGCGGGCTCGCTTTCGATGTGGGTGAGGATGTCGTCGATCTCGGGCACGTCGCGGCGCATGTCGGCTTCGAGCTCGGTCACCTGGTCGTGGGCGCTTTTGAGGCTGAGGCGCTCGTCGAGTTCGATGTGTTGCTCCACGTGCAACCGTCCGCGGAGATCCTGCACGCTGATGTCGTGGACGTTGAGGTTGTGGTGCGTGGCGACGGCGCGGATGCGGTCGAAGATGTTTTCGGAGTGCTGCGGGCGGGGAAGAGGCTGAACCGTCACATCGGCATCGGGAAGGATGCGGTGAACCGCGGCTGTGACTGCGCTGACCAGTTGCTGAGATCGCTGGAAGGTTACGGTGCGGGCGAAGCCGACGGTTAAATCGGCGAAGTAGCGGTTGCCGGCGCGGCGGATGCGCACGCGTCCGATCTCAAGCACGCCTTCGACGTTCGAGACAGCGGCGATGATTTGGGCGCGAACGCCGGCGGGAGCGGCGTCGAGTAAGGCGTCGATGGTGCGGCGTGCGAGACGCCAACTTACGCTGATGATCACACCCGCGACGAACAGCGCGGCGATGGGATCGGCCTTGCCGAGCCAATCGACATGATAAGTTCGCCCAAGCAGGATCATCACCAAGCCGAGAACGACCACGCCTGCGGACCAAACGTCGGTGGAGAAGTGCAGCGCGTCGGCTTCGAGGGCCTGACTATCGTATTTGGCGGCGATGCGTCCCAGAGAGCGCGAACGCCAGTAATCGACGACCATGGAGACCAGCATCACGATGAAGGCCCAAATCGTGGGATCGACTTCGACGCGGCGGAAGAAGAGGCGCAGAATGGCTTCGTAGACGACCCAACAACAGGTGATGAGAAGCAGTCCGGTTTCGACGAAGGCGGAAAAATTTTCAACTTTACCGTGGCCGTACTGGTGGTCGGCGTCAGCGGGCTTGTCGGAGACTCCGACGGAGAAAAAAGTCAGCGTGGCGGCAATCAGGTCGAGCGCCGAGTGGGCAGCCTCGGAGAGAATGCCGAGGCTGCCGGTAGTGACGCCGACAACAATTTTTGCCAGAGTGATGAGGAGCGCGGCGGCGACCGAGTTTCCGGCCACGGCGCGCTTCTCGGCGCGCATGGCACCGGGCGAGTAAAGAGCCGGCGTCCCCATGTGGGGATTATCGCTGGTTGGCAGGGGAATCGCCAAGCTGGTTGCGGCTGGCGCGACGCGGGCAATGATTATGCTAGGATGCTAGGTTCGGAGAATTGCGAGACTTCCTGAAGTACTAATCCTGGAGGAAATGTATTATGCGGAAGCGATGGTTGATGTGTGCACTCATGGCAGCGCTGGCGTGGGGACAGGCGGCGACGGAAGCGCCTGCGCCGGGGCAGAATGCAGCGCCGAAGGGGGCGACGCAGGCTCCGGCGGAGCAAGAGCCGGGTGAAAACAAAGCCCCCGCCGCTGCGGCGAAACCGGCAGAGCCGAAGGAAGTTCCGTTGAATGCGGTGGTGCTGACAATAAAAGG
>JASIKQ010000295.1 GCA_030049565.1 Candidatus Sulfotelmatobacter sp. | reverse complement strand
AATTCCTTCGCACCTGCGGATTATTCGATGAAGATTTCAAGAGCGCAGCCTTTGAAGATATCGAACTCGGGTTTCGCTTGAGTAAGAAAGGATTGAGACTTCTATACAATCCAGCCGCGATCGGCTATCACTATCAGTTTTTTTCCTTTGAGGATGCTTGCCGCAAGGAACTCGGAAACACTGCTGCGGCTCAGCTGTTTTTTAAAAAAGAAGCAGGCCAGCACATGCTGCAAGAGGCACAGCGCAGAAACTCACCATCGTGGTTCCGAGGCGCCGCTAGATTTGTGGCCGGAATGGGGGCGCGAATCCTTCGCCCCATGAGAACCCTCCTCGACTCGTCCATTCCTCTGCCGGGCACTTTTTATCGTCTGTTTTTTTGGGCAACGACTACAAAAACGAAGTGGCGGGATATGTTCGCAACCACATTCCTTCATCCGAAATAGAAGTACGAGCAGTTTACAAAGGCGATTCTCCCAATCTATCCCTATAGGAATGCCATCGCTGTGTTTGCCTGCTGAGCCCTTTACTGCACCGTAAACGACACGCTTGGCGCTGTGTGCGTGACTCCGCCGTCCGCTCCGCTAATAGTCACGCTGTACGTCCCGGCCGGGGTTCCACTTGCCGGCGGAGTACTGTTGGCGCTGCTGCCACTGCCACACGCGGCAGAGAACAAGCACGCGCCAAACAAGATTGCGATGAAGCACAAAGTCAGCAACTTTCCCCGCTTCGGCTTCATTAGGCCAGCCCCACCGAACAAAATCGCGGGAATCATCAAGCCGACGGCAAGGCGGATTCCTTTCTCATGGTTCCCCCAAGGCAGCGCCACACCGGCTTGCGGCCCGACCGTCGCAATGGTCAGCGTCGCAGTGCCTGTGTTGTTGGCTACCGAGATTGCTCCGAAGGAGCAAGTCGCCGGTGAACTTACGGCGGGAGTAATGCTGCAACCGAGCGTCAGAGCGGAGGGATTCATTCCTCCATCCCCAGTGATCGTGACCGTCGCCTTTGTCGAGGCTCCGGGCGCGATCGTGGAAGGCGATGGCGTACTGGCTGAAATGCTGAAGTTCGGCGCGTTCACAATAAGACTGACCACCTGCGATGCACTCGCGTTGAACGTGCTGTCGCCGCTATACTCCGCGGAAATGCTATGCGTGCCGGCAGCCAGAGTTGAAGTGGTGAAGCTGGCGACACCGCTTCCGTTGACTGCAGATGCGCCCAGCGTCGTCGTGCCATCCAGGAAAGTAAGGGTCCCCGAAAGCGTGCCGGGAGACCCCGACGTGACCGTGGCAGCAAACGAAACGCTCTGATTCAGATTCGCAGACGCGGGCGCACTCAGTGCCGTCGCCGTAGCTGCTTTTTGAACCACCTGGCTCAACACCGGCGACGTACTGGTGTCGTAGTTATTGTCCCCGCTATAGGACGCCGTGATGGAATGCGTCCCCACGATCAACGTCGAGGCTGAGAACGTGGCAACTCCACTGCTGTTCAAAGACGAAGTTCCGAGCGGGGTCGTTCCGTCCGAAAACGTCACGCTGCCCGTCGGTGTGCCCGTCGTGTCCGCGGTGACGGCGGCCGTGACGGTGATCGCCTGCCCCGGATAGGACGGATTGGCAGAAGAAATCAATGCCGTGGTGGTGCCCGCCTTCTGCACGGCCTGAGTAAACTCGACGGTATGCGGTTGGAAATTGCTATCGCCAGAATACACTGCCGAGAGCGTATATGTGCCCACTGGCAGACTCTGTGGGCCTGATATGAATTGGCCGTCGACTAGAGTTCCACCAGCTAGGGCTGTGCTCCCATTCTTCAGAGTGACGGTGCCTGTGGGCGGTGTTCCGAAGGACGCGCTCGCCGCAACCGTTGTCTTCAGGATAACCGGTTGGCCAAAGGGCGAGGGATTGCTCGACGACACCGTCGTAACAGTAGTGCCTTGGGTATTCAGCAACACGCTTACCGTGTCACCGCCCCCGTTGGCGACCACCAAGTCCGGAGTTCCGCTTTGATTGAAATCGCCGACCACGGCGGAGTAGGACAAGTATCCCACCCCGAATAATACCGGGGAACCGAACGTACCGTCGCCGTTGCCAAGAAGCAAACTGACTTTATTCCCAGGCGGCGAGTTGTCCACCAGCGGGCTGGTCAGCGCCAGATCAAGCTTGCCGTCACCGTTGAAATCCGCGGTTACGATCGAGAAGGGATTTGCACCCACTGGGTACGTGTTGAACGGCTGAAATGTACCATCGCCGTTGCCCAATAGCACGCTTACTTGTTGGCTCGGGGAGTCGGCGACCGCCAGATCAAGTTTGTTATCTCCGTTAAAATCTCCAATGGCCACGGCGGAATTTGCCAGTGTTCCCGTCACGTACGTGTTCTGCGTCTGGAAGGTGCCGTCGCCATTGCCTAATAAAATGCTGACCGTGCTGTCGGTCTCGTTTACCACGACCAGGTCGAGGTTGTTGTCTCCGTTGAAATCGCCTACGGCTACGGCTTCGGGACCGTTGCCCACGCTGTAACTGACTGCGGCTTTGAAGGTACCGTCGCCGTTGCCAAGCAGCACGCTCACGGTGTTGCTGTTAAAGTTTGTGACCACGAGATCCATCTTGCCGTCACCGTTAAAGTCTCCGGTGGCAACTGAGGTGGGTCCAGTTCCGACCGTGAAACCAACGGCGGGCTGAAAAGTTCCGTTTCCAACCCCCAACAGGACACTGACTTTGTTGGTAGCATAGTTCGCCACTGCAAGATCGGGGATGTTGTCGCCATTGAAGTCTGCGACCGCCACGGAATCAGGGTCGCTTTTGTCTCCGGGCGAGTACTGTTCTGGACCCTGGAAAGTTCCGTCGCCATTGCCCAGCAAGATGGCAATCGTGCCTGCGCCACAATTGGGAAGACTCGGGCAATTGCTATTGACCACCGCCACGTCGGGATAGCCGTCTCCGTTGAAGTCGGCAGTCGCAATCAAGTATGGAGCGGGCGCAGCCGCTGATGATGGCTGTTGACCGGATGGCGGTTGACCGGTGGGATAGTCCATACGCGCCTGAAAGGTCTTATTCCCATTGCTCAAAATGACACTGACTGTGTTGTCGTTGGCATTCGTTACCGCCACATCGGTCGTGCCGTTGTTGTTGAAATCTCCCGCCACCACCGCGGAGGGGTTGTCCCCGGTTCCGCAATTCACATATCCCTGGAACGTGCCGTCGCCGACGCCCCAGAGAACGCTTACGCTGTTGCTTCCCGGGGTAGATACCGCCAAATCTAGGTTTCCATCGCCATTAAAGTCGCCCACAGCCAGCGCTGAAGGCTCGGCTGAGGTAGTGTACTCGACATGGGCTTGAAACGAACCATTCGCTTTGCCCAGGAGGATGCTGACTGCTTTGCCTTGCTCATCGGCAACCGCGATATCCAGGTAACCGTCCCCGTTGAAGTCCGCTAGCGCGACTGAAACCGGGCCGCTTGCCGTGGCGTACTGTGTTTGCGCCTGGAATGTGCCGTTTCCGTTGCCTATGAGTACACTGACGCTGTTGGAGTCAGCGTTGGCTACGACCAGGTCGAGGATACTGTTGTTCTTACCGAGCTTTCCGGCCGCCAGCGCGAGAGGATTCGTTCCCACGCTGTACACGACTTGCGCACCGAAGGTTCCGTTCCCGTTGTTCAGAAACACTCCCACGGTGCCGTCAGTGGTATTTGTAAGTGCAAGATCAAGATAACCATCCCCATTGAAGTCGCCGACCACGATGCCTTGCGGCCCGTTTCCGGTGGCATAATCCACCTTGGCCTGGAAGGTACCATCACCATTTCCGCGCAAAATGCTGACGGTATCGCTGACCCAATTTGTGACCGCGATATCTAAATGTCCATCGCCGTAAAAATCACCGACGGCAATACCTTGGGGCGCGGTGTCGACGGGGTAGTTCACTGCCGGATTGAACGTGCCGTCCCCTTTGCCCAACAGCACGCTGACCGCGTTGCTGGCTGAACTCGCTATTGCAAGGTCGAGGACTCCATCGCCATTGAAATCACCAATGGCCATCGCCTGAGGATTCATGCCGGTAGG
>JASIKQ010000294.1 GCA_030049565.1 Candidatus Sulfotelmatobacter sp. | reverse complement strand
TGGAACCCAAGTGACGCGTGCGCCTGTTGTTCTGACAATTACGATTGGGCCGGCCTCGGTTTTGAATGTTACGTCGACTCGGTTCGTCTCACCGCGATAAGCAGGAGATTGTTCTTGAACTTTGCTGGCGAGATGGTGCTCCTTTGATAGCGTGCGCCGGATCAGCCTGGTCGCGGATTTGATTCGTTCCGGCGTGTACGGCTTTCCAGGCTTCAGCAATCCGCCCGTGAAGCGGGCTCGCAAAGAGCGCACAGAACGGCTCAAGCGAGCATCCTCGGCTGGATTGACGCCTTCGAAGCTAACCCTGCCCACGCGTGCCTGCGGTCCGGTTTTAATGGAGAAAGTAATGTTCACGATCTGGTGCGCGTCGTCGATCTCGGCGGTTGACCGTACGCTGGGCCTGAAATATCCGTTTTGTTGCAGAAAGTTTTCCAGCGACTTTTCAGAGCGAGACAGACAATCTTTCACGAAGGGATCCTGATCGGAAAAATCCGCCGCCTGTAGTAATCGTGTGTAGGAAAATCTCTCGGCGCCGGGGAAACGAATAATGCCAATGTAATAGGCAGGCTCCAAGAGAAAATTCAGCCTTAGCCCCGAAATTTCCGGGACGATGCTGACCTGCACTTTCTGAAACAGATGCGTGTCTTGGAGTGCAGCTATGCTGGCTTCAACTTTCGCCTGCGAGTAAGGCCGGTCCGTCTTTTGCGCAACCAGCGACCAAAGCGGTCCAACATCGCGATGCGGGTTGGCGACCAAATCAATTTCCGAAACATTCTGACCGTTATATGTCGATTGCGGGCCTTGGATGGTGAGTTGAGCCGAACTGGTTATTGCCCACACGCAGAGAAGAACCGCAAGCCATCGCATAGCCAGCAACCAGTCGTCTTCCCCAGCATTTTAACTTAGCCCTCGGGATGCCTTAGGCGTACCTATGGGGCAGCAAGTGTGGGATGCGCTGGCGCAGGGGAACGTTGCCGTTTTCACACCAACGCCGTCGCGTGTGAAAACTCAACGGCGTTGATGAAAATGGAGGTAGTCACCGTATGCCGCGTGTTTGGCCTGGGTGTTCGCCGTATCAGAAATGCCGGTCAACACTGCGTCGGCGTGTTTTTCTTGATCAAGAGTCTGTCCCAGCAGATCAGCCTGTTGGCTCTGGCACGGAAGAAATTTCTGCGCTGGCGTCCGGAAAAATCCCCGAAAGATTGCACCCTGACGCAGGTAAAAAGGGAAAATCGTTCCGCGCTCGACTTGTTGTGAGGGAAAAGCAGAAGCTTAGATGAGATTAGGCGCGTGCCTTTTTGGGCCCAACCGTTCTTCCGGCGGTTTCCCAGGGCCGTTTGGGACGCTCCACTGCGGGTTTGTCACGGTCCTTGATGCGATCGTAATGGTAGGACTCGCTGACCGTACCTAACGACTCATTGTAGAGGCTGGGCAGGCCGACAGCCTGTTTAAGTTCCTCAGAGAATGACTGTATTGCTTTGAGATGGTCTGCTGAGGCCGGAATTTCCGTTTTCGAAGTCTTTAGAAACTGCTGGTAGCCGCGGTTGACGAGTTTCGAGATTTCGCTGCCGATCAGGTAGCCAGGATACGCAAAAATTTTCACGCCGTCTTCCTGTGTCTTTTGTATTGCGGCCGACACATTGTATTTGCGAAGGAAGACGCGGCCGTTGGTTCCCGGAGCCTCAGTTATATCGAAGCCATTGTCTCGCAGCCACGCCAGCGCTTCGTCATAAGTTCGACCTTCTATTGTTTTCACCATTTTTCTGTGTTTCCGATCACCGTCCATAATTGCGTCACGACTTTAGATGCAGGTTCGCGAACATGGTCGAGGTATAATTAGAGAGCTGCATCGCAGTTTCCCCCGTAATCATCTAAACACCATACTACATATCGCGTTTTTGCCGTTCCTGCATAATTACGTTGGTCACGAGAAGATAGTTCGATATGAATCAGGCGCCGGCCGAGATCGCCGCAAACGCTTCCGCGCAATATTTGCCGGAGACTGCGCGTAGCGGGCAAAGTTTGCTCGCACGCATCGGCAACACTCCGCTGTTGCGCTTTGATCGTCTCACCGCGCATTTGCCAGGCAGCGCTCTTCTGGGTAAGGCCGAATGGTATAACCCTGGTGGATCGGTGAAAGACCGCGCTGCGGCCAACATCGTCGCCGAAGGTCGCCGAAGCGGCCAGTTCGCTTCCGGGAAGATTCTGCTCGATTCCACCAGTGGTAATACTGGAATCGCGTATGCCATGCTGGGCGCGGCAGAAGGGTTTCCGGTCACGCTCTGCATGCCCAGCAATGTTTCGGTCGAACGTAAGCGAATCCTTGCAGCATATGGCGCCAACATTATTTATACCGATCCCGGCGAGGGCTCCGACGGCGCCATCCGCATGGCGCGCCAGCTCGCCGCCAGCCATCCAGATTTGTATTTCTACGCCGACCAGTACTCGAACGACGCGAATTGGCTTGCGCATTACCACGGCACCGCCAACGAAATCTGGCAACAGACTGGAGGCCAAATTACGCACTTCGTTTCCATGCTTGGGACCAGCGGAACGTTCATGGGTACGACGCGCCGTTTGAAGGAGCTGAACCCTGCTATCCGCTGCATTTCGCTGCAACCAGATTCGGCATTTCACGGCATCGAGGGCGCCAAGCACATGCCCAGTGCCATGGTTCCCAAAATTTACGATTCAGCCCTGGCGGATGAAAACATCGAGATCGCGACCGAAGATGCTCACGCCATGGCGCGGCGTGTGGCCCGCGAGTGCGGACTGCTACTGGGAATTTCTGCGGCCGCCGCGATTGTTGGCAGCCTGAAAATTTCCGAGCGCAGTCATGTGCGAGAAAATCGTCAGGCGGTCGTCGTTACCATCCTCTGCGATTCCGGCGACAAGTATTTGAGCGAGCGTTTCTGGAGCGAGAAGTAAATCGCTCAGCACGGGACACGGAAACGGAGAATCAAAAATCTGGACGGAGAGATAGATTGATGTTTCCGCTTTCTTATTTTCGACTTTGGGGTGCCGGGTTTTGATTGACAGCCTTAATTCGAATCTGGACCTTTTCAATCAATAATCAGAAATCATTAATCAACAATTGCTAATGCTCAAGCTCTCTAGCCTCGAGTACGAATCTCTCCGCCGCCACGGCGAGGAAACTTACCCGCACGAGTGCTGCGGCGTGCTGCTCGGGCGGTTCACCGATGAAGAGGGCGTTCGCATGGTCACTTCTACGGTACGCTGTGGCAATACCCGTACCGATTCTCCGCAGAATCGCTATAACATCGATCCGCTGGAACTGGTGCGCATCCAGCGCGAAGGGCGCGAGCGCGGCGAGGACATCGTCGGCTTCTATCACTCCCATCCAGATCATCCGGCCCGCTGGTCGACCACGGATCTCGCCGAAGCCCACTGGATCGCTTGTTCCTATGTCATCACCAGTGTGGAAAAAGGAAAGTCGGCGGCCACCAACTCGTTTGAACTCTGCGGAACGGACGAGAGCGACAAGGGTTTTGTAGACGAAAAACTGGAAATAGTTTGAGCTGAAGGCGGCGTCTGATGCCTGTGCTTGGCAGGTTCTGCGCGTTTTTCACAGCAGTAGGCAAGATGCGAAATTTTCCTATCGCCGATGACGGCCGCGTCATTTCAGACCAATCGCGGTACCGAGGTTCTGGGCGCGAGTTTGTTTTCGCCATCTGCACTGATTTTCGTCACCAGCCTGTGGACGGCCTGCACTCGGCTGAAAATACGAAAGTTACGAAGTGCGATTTTCCGTTGACGAAAAAAACGGAAGTCGGTAATAACATACTCGTTCTTTGACAGCTTCTAAAGTTTTTCCGGTTGGTGTCGCGTCCGGGGCTCAAGTTTCGTCACCCTGTCATGAAAATGACGAGGGAGGGCAAAACAAGGGTCGTTTAGCAACGCGCTGGTCGAGAAGAACAAGAAGAAACGTCGAAGGCAGGATAGAGTTCCGAGGCGTTGGGTAGGTTTTTCCGGTTGGCGGTGAGCCCGGAGCCCAAGCAAATGATCGCGTGCAGTCCCCCGCAAGGGCGCACTGCATTGCAGGTCGAGCGAGGGTCAAAAGCGAACTACTGGCCGAGACGAATGGATCCAACAGCACCTCGGAACTCTTAGTTTTTGGATACGTTCCTCAACAAAGCTCTAGCTGCTGTTTCCAGCCATCGGGGGTAATTTGCCGAGGGGCAGCGATGACCCGGCAAGAACTTCTCTGAAATCCACTATTAGAGTTGTCTGAATCGTTATACCTGTTGTTTCCCCACTCAAACTTCTTTTCGATTCAGCGGCCTATTACTCCTACGCTGTATTTCAGTTCTTTAGCTTTGGCGGAGATCGATGGTTGAACATCGGCGGATTCACAGGCGGCTTTATTTCAGAAGTATCTAATAACTGACGCTAAGCAGCACCACCATCGCATGGAATGCCGCGTGCTCGTACGACTTACAAAGCGAGCACAAAAATGGACAGCGGCTACTACGCAGTTTGCGCAGGACTGGCGGCACAAACGCAGGCTTTAGACCTCGTTGCGCATAATTTATCGAACCTGGCTACCACCGGCTACCGCGGCGAGCAGACAACGTTTCGTTCGTTGATGGCCGGGTCGGGCGCGGTCAGCGCAAATTACCTGAATGCGGCAGTTAATAACTTTGGCGTCTTAAGCGGCAGCCGCCTCGATTTGAGTTCCGGCAGTCTCGCGCCGACAGGCAATCCTTTGGACGCAGCCATTGCCGGCAATGGCTTCTTCGCCGTGCAAGCGCCTCAAGGCGTTCTCTACACCCGCGATGGCAGCTTTCATCTCACCAGCACCGGGCAACTAGTCAGCGGCGAAGGAAACACGGTGCTCAGTGAAACCGGGGCGGCGATTACCGTTCCCAGCGGAGACGTGACCATCAGTTCCGATGGAACCATTTCGGTCAATGGGAACATCGTCGACAAACTTCAGCTCGCGGAGTTTGCCCCAGGGACGAATCTGATCGCATTGGGCAATGCGACTTATGCCGCTCCCGCCGGCGTGGCGCTGCCGGCGGCGGAGGCAGAAGTGCGGCAGGGCATGCTCGAAGGCTCGAACGTGAGCCCGACCGAAGGGGTGGTTCAGTTGATCGTAGTGCAGCGCAACGCAGATATGCTGGGCCGCGCGCTGGGCGCCATCGACGGACAACTCAACCAGATTGCGGTGCAGGATCTGCCCAAGGTTTAAAGCGGAGATATGAATGTATGATGCGCGCACTCTATACCGCCGCCAGCGGCATGACGGCGCAGGAATTGAACCTCGACAACATTGCCAACAATCTTTCGAACTCGAGCACGGCCGGATTTCGCAGCCGAAGGTTGCAGTTCGAGGACCTGATCTACCAGAACCTCATTATGCCGGGCGCCGCACAGACGCAGCAGACCACGGTTGTAGCCGGGTTACAGGTGGGATTGGGCACACGCTCGGCGGCATCGGAAGTGATTCAGACCCAAGGTGACTTCAGTGAGACCGGCAATCCCCTGGATCTCACCATTCAAGGACAGGGCTTTTTTCAGGTGCTGCTGCCCAATGGCCAAACGGCATACACCCGCAACGGCAGCTTTCACACCGACCAGAACGGTAACCTGGTCGATCAGGATGGCGATCCGGTGCAGCCCGCGATCACGATTCCCACGGGCGCAACTTCGATCACCGTCGGATCCGACGGCACGGTCAGCGTAACCACCGCCGGCCAGCCAGCCGCCCAGCAGGTGGGCACGCTGCAATTGGCCCTGTTCAACAATCCCGGAGGGTTGAACAGCACCGGCAGCAATCTATTCTTGCAGACCACGGCATCGGGCGATCCGATTGTGGGCACGCCCGGCGGCAGTGACGGTTTGGGAACCATTATCCAGGGCATGTTGGAGCAGTCGAACGTCAGCGTGGTAACCGAGTTCGTGAACATGATCGTGGCCCAGAGGTCATATGAGGCTAACTCGCGGGTAGTGAATGCGGCCGACCAGATGCTTCAAACCATCAACAACCTGGGCCGCTAGCGGCCTGCCACGGTATGAGATTTAGGAGCACACAAATGAAGCGTCCGGATATGTTCTTGGTAAGCGCGTTGCTACTGGCTTCGTCCCTGGCCTGCGCAGCCCAAGCCGCCTGCGGTGTAATCCGAGTAAGGGAGCGGGTAGAGGCGGAAAGGTCTGATCTAACGCTTGCCGACCTGCTGGCCGCAGACGCCTGCCTGCCATGGCGACAGGCGGCACAGCAGGTAAATCTCGGGGAGGCGCCGCGGGCGGGCAGCCTGCGTGTTATCGACGGCAGCCAGGTGCGGCAATGGCTGGCCGCAATCACCGGAAGCCTGGGCGTGGCGAAACCCCATGATAATGACCTGGTGATTCCCGCCCGCATCATCGTGCAACGGGAGAGTGCGACGAAGTCCTGCGCTGCCATTGCCGGGTTTTTGTCGGGCGCGGGAGATATGCCGCGTAAGCCGCATGCGCCAGCTCGTGTGCAGCCAGAAGAGTTGAACTGCGCCGCCGCAAAGGGTGTCCCCGCCGACGTGGCCCTGGAACTTTCCCGCGCCTCATGGAACGCGTCCTTGCAACGCTGGGAATTTACCCTGCGCTGTTCCCAGTCCCGAGACTGCATGCCCTTTCTGGTGTGGTCCCGGAGTGACAGGCATCCGGGGCAAGGGGCCACCTTGCTGCCCGCGCGCTTCGGCGATTCCCTGCCCGCGGGAAGCGCCGTCGGAACATTGATCAAGGCCGGCCAAACCGCAACCCTCATCTGGGATCAAGACGGGATTCGTGTTGTTCTGCCGGTCACGTGTCTGGACGCAGGCGCGCTCGGCGACACAGTGCGCGTGCGCTTCAAACAGACACGGCAAACTTTACAAGCGGAGGTGGTGGGTGCGGGAGAGCTGCGGGCAAACCTGTGAGATCAGTCAATAACGAAGACGACAGCAGGATGAGCTTCATGAAAATGGGAAACCGCGCAAGAAAAATTTCGTCAGGGAAGATCACGCCGCTGCTTGCAATGCTCCTGGTCGCGATCGCGCTGGCTATCCTCGCGGGAGCGCAATCCAAAGACAAGAAGAATAAGGGTTCCCAGAGTAGCTCGTTGGCCGACTACGTGCGGCGCATGGGCGGACCCGGGCCGGTAGCATCCCCCAGCACGCTAGGCAGTCTTTGGGTCGACAACGGCCGTATGGCCAACCTGGTGGCTGACTACAAGGCTGCGCGCGTGGGCGATTTGGTGACCATCAACATATCTCAAAATCTATCCTCCACCAACACGGGAAATATCGCCACCAGCCGCGCCTTCTCGGCCAGCTCCGGCATTACCGCATTGGGCGGGCATATCAAAACCAGCGGGGTGTCGAACCTGTTTTCACCGAACTCGGCACAATCTTTGGCGGGCAAAGGACAAGCCACTTCAACCACGGCCCTGAGCACGACCCTGACCGGGCGGGTAGCAGCGCTGCTGCCCAGCGGCACTCTGGTGGTCGAAGCCGAGCGGCAGATCGTCATGAACGACCAGAAAGAGACGGTGATCCTGCGCGGGATGGTCCGTCCCGGCGATCTTGACGCCACCAACACGGTGGCTTCGAACAGCGTGGGCAATCTCGAAGTCGAGGTCAAAGGCAAGGGCATTATCAGCGAAAGCACCCGCCCGCCCAACCCCGTCCTTAAGTGGCTGTTGAGAGTATTCAATTTTTAGGCGACTGCTATGCGTAGGGCGAGACGCTAATGTGGACAACAAAACAACCATCGGCCGCTTCGGTTGGGCGCGGGCTTTGGGCCGTACTGGTTTGCGTGGCCTGCGCCTGCGCCCAGACAGAGGAGCACAAGGTTCTCATCCGCGATGTGGCCACTGTGCAAGGCATCCGCAACAACTCGCTGATCGGCTACGGCCTGGTCGTCGGCCTGAGGGGCAGCGGTGACAAGCAGCAGACTTACTTCACCATCCAGACTCTGGCCAGCGTGCTGCAGAGAATGGGGGTCGAGATTCCGCCCAGCGTGGTGCAGACCACGGTGCAGGTAAAAAACGTGGCTGCGGTATTTGTTACGGCCAGTCTGCCGCCGTTTTCCCGGCCTGGCATGGGGCTCGATGTGACCGTCTCCTCCGCGGGAGACGCGCGCAGCCTGGAAGGCGGGACCCTGCTGCTGACTCCTTTGTATGCGGCCGACGGTCAGGTCTATGCCGCGGCGCAAGGCCCGCTGGTCACCGGCGGCTATGCCGTAGGAACGGCAGCCAACTCGAAACAGGTGAATCATCCAACGGTGGGGCGCATTCCCGGCGGGGCGCTGGTCGAGCATGATAGCTCCATTGACCTGAGCAAACTGCAACATCTTTCGTTGCTGCTGCATGACGCCAGCTTCACCACGGTCGAAGCGGTTGCGGCCGCCATCAACCACGAACTGGCCGCCCCGGCCGCCACCGTCATCGACAGCCGCCGGGTCGATGTGCGCCTTCCCGCCGATGGCGATCTGCCGGCGCTGCTGGCGCGAGTAGAAGATCTCGAGGTCACGGTCCAACGACGAGCCAAGGTGGTCGTCAACGAACGTACGGGTACGGTCGTGATGGGTAAAGACGTGCGCCTCGGGGCGGTCTCGATTCTTCACGGCAGCTTCTCGATTGAGGTAACGACGACCTATTCCGCTTCGCAGCCGAACGCAGAGTCGGCTGGGCAAACTCAAGTGCTGCCGGAGGAAAAAATCAAAGCCAGCGAAACTGCGGCGCGAAATGTGGCTTTGAACGAAGGTGCCAGCGTGGAGGAGTTGGTAACGCGCCTGCAAGCGATCGGGGCTACGGCGCGTGATGTGGTTTCGATCCTGCAAGCCATTAAAGCCGCCGGTGCTCTGGAAGCGGAACTGGAGGTGATCTGATGAGCGGGATTGCGACTTCAGCTTCTTTTATATCTGGTCCGTCGGCAGCGGCGGGGTTGCCGCGCTTGCCAACCCTGGCGCTGGGCAAAGGCGCCAAGGCTGCACGCGAGTTTGAGGGGCAGTTGATTGGCGCGCTGCTGGAGTCGATCGAGAAGACTTTTGCCGGACTGCCTGGCCAGGACGCCATCGCGGGCGAGGACAACTACAACTATCTCGGCACTCATGCCCTAGCCACGGCCATCGCCGAGGCGGGTGGTTTCGGAATCGCCAAGCTGATCACCGCGCACCTCCCTGCCGAGGGCCGGCGGGAGCACCAAGGTCGCACCCGAAGGGACGCCACAGGAATTCTCCGACCCCGCTTATGAGCCCTAAAGTTTTTCGTAACCTCTGCCGATAGAACAACATAAAGCGGGTTGCAGGGGGAACCGGGGAGAGCGGCTGAGACGCGATTAAAGTTTTCTAACGGATTGCCGATAGCTAAATTGCAAGCGGAATCCGGAGGAAAAATTGTGAGAGTTAACCTGAATCAACCAGCAGAGGGGCTTGTGGAAAGCAGCGGGGCCAACAGCGGCAAAGCCGCCGCCACCCCGGCCGGTGCCGCTGCCAACAGTGTTCTTGGGGAAGACCAGGCGCAGCTTTCCGAGGTTCATGCCCAAGTACAGGCACTGGTGGCACAGGCGGCGCAATTGCCGGAAGTGCGCCAGGAGCGCGTTCAAGCCTTGCGGCAAGTGGTGCAGGGGGGCAACTACAATCCGGCTCCGCAGCAGATCGCGGGCGCGTTGTTGGAGGACATGCTGGTGAGGCCTGCGGCATAAGTATTAAGAGGCAAGAATTAACGAGGAAGAATTAACGAGGAAAGAGCGGCTCAGGCGCTGTGGCGGGATGGTACGAAAGAGCGCAGCCATGGGGGTAGAGCGAGCCGACCTGTCGGTCAATCTGACTGTGGACCAGACGTCGCCGGTGTCTTCCACGCCGCCGGTGCAAGGGCAAAGATTGCCAGGCGAGCGGGAGAATCCGCAGCGCCGGAGGCCGCCGCCGGCCGAAGAGGCAGCCGAGGAGGCGGTCGAACATAGGGATGATTCTCCGCAGCACAAAATTGACAGCCTCGCCTAGGAGCGTATGCCAACTGAATTCAGCGGCTTTGATCTCGCGGGCGAGGGTGTGGAAGTTTCTGCCGAAATCGCGCGCGTGCTGGCGCTGGTCGGGCGGCTCCAGTCGAGCCTGGAGGGCAGCAGGAAAGCTGTGCTCGCGCTCGACCTGGCGGGCCTGGGGCGCGAGACCTGCGAACAAATGTTGGCCATGCAGGAACTTGGGCTACGAAATAGCTGCCTCATGCTCCCATCGGTCCGCTGCAGAATTAATCCCCGCGTAGCGCAAACCAAAGCGTGCCTTCGCCCCAGGCCGGAGCGGCAAGAACTGGAGCGTGCCGCCCGGCGAGTTCTCGACGCGGGACGACTGCAAATGGCGCTGCTGGCGCGGGCGCAACGAAAATTGCGGGTGATCGCCAACATGCTGGCGGGCCCGGGCAGGAGCTACGGAGTGGTCCCCTCAGCGAATGGCGGGCTGCTTGCGGACGAGCGCGGACGGAGAATCTGACCGATGTCGAGCCTGAATGCCAGCTTGGCTACTGCCCTCAGCGGCCTGATCGCCGAACAGGGAGCGCTGGAAACCACTACCAACAATGTCGCAAATGTGAACACGGCGGGTTACTCCCGGGAAGTGCCAGTGCTGGTGGCGAGCGATCCGGTGGTGGAAGACCCGCTCACCTTCGGGACCGGGGTCACGCTACAAAGCATTGAGAGCATTCGCGATCCCGTGCTGGAAACGCAAATCCAGCAACAGACGCAGACGGAGAATCAATACAATACGCTGGCTTCAGCCTTGCAGCAGACGCAGACGACTTTCACTGGCAGTACCGGCGATATCGGGACGGCGATTTCGAATTTCTTCGACAGCATCAACCAGCTATCGGCCGACCCTTCCGATTTGCCGACGCGGCAAGGCGTGTTGACGGCCGCAGACAATCTGGCTTCGAGCTTCAACACCGCTGCCAACAATCTGACCCAGCAGCAGCAAAGCCTGGATCTTAGCGTCGTCCAGACTGTTGACCAGATCAACCAGCTCACGCAGCAGATCGCTGAGCTCAACCAACAGGTCGGCAACCTCGAAAACGCCGGGGATAACGCGGGAACTTTCATTGACCAGCGCCAGCAGGCGATCGATCAGCTTTCAGCCCTGGTCGACGTTTCGGTCATCCCCGCCGACAACACGCTTACCCTTACAACGGCCAATGGCGCGCCGCTGGTGGCGGGACAACAAAGCTTTCAGCTTACTACCCAGACGAATGCTTCGGGGCTGCATGACGTCTATTCACAGGGTAACGATATCACCAGCCAGATCACATCCGGCCAGTTGGGGGGCACGCTCGAAGCCCGCGATCAGCAGATCCCTGCGATTCAAATCCAGCTCGACACTTTGGCGGGCGATCTGGCCACGTCGGTCAATTCCGTGCAGACCCAAGGCTACGACCTGAATGGAAACAAGGCGACGACGGAGAACCTGTTTAATCCTCCGCCAGCCAATAACGTGGGCGCCGCGGCAAGTTTATCAGTTGCCATCACGAATCCCGCGCTCATCGCGGCCAGTTCGGACGGCAGCCCGGGGAGCAACGGAAACGCCGAAGCCATGTACGCGCTCAACAACCAGGGCATCATCGACGGCCAGAGCCCCACGAACTACTACTCCGATATCGTGTTCAACGTCGGCAATGCTGCTTCCAACGCTTCTGCCGAGCAGAACGCTTCCAGCCAGATACTCCAGCAGCTCAACGATCAGCGCTCTTCGATTTCGGGAGTGTCGCTCGACGAAGAAGCGGCCAACATGGTGCAGTATCAGGACGCCTATCAGGCCTCTGCGCAGGTGATCACCACGGTCAACGACATGATGTACGCGGTGATCAACATGACTACGCTTACGGGATAACCGACGATGCGCATCAACCCCGACCCATATCCCGACCTGCTGGCCGCCGTTGCCCAGGCACAGCAGCAGATCAACACCGACGAGGAAGAAATCGCCTCGGGCGAGAGCGTCAGCGTCCCCTCCGACAACCCCGCGGCCGCAGCGGCGCTGGTTCAGAATGCAGACCAGGCATCCGCGGTCGATCAGTTCCAGCGCAGCCTGGGCGGCGTCGAGGGCGAGATGCAAAACGTCGACTCGGCCCTTAACTCGGTAACCGCGGCGCTGCAACAGGCGATCACTCTCGGCACCGAAGGCGCAAACGGAACGGTCAGCAGCGCCAACCGTGCCGAGATCGCGACCCAGGTGCAGGGCATTCAGAGTCAGTTGCTCAGCCTGGCAAACCTTACCTACCAGGGCAATTACGTCTTTGCTGGAACCGCAACCCAGACCACTCCCTATGTGCTCGACGCGAATTCTCCTTCCGGGGTTACGTATCAGGGCAATTCCGGCGTCAACCAGGTTACCTTGGGCAACAATTTCAGCCTGCAAACCAACCTTCCCGGCTCGCAACTTTTTTCCGCTCCGGGCACGGACATGTTTCAGAGCATTCAGGACCTAATCAATGGTCTGGTTAGCGGCAATGGGATCGGCACGGCGGTGAATGAAGTGAG
>JASIKQ010000293.1 GCA_030049565.1 Candidatus Sulfotelmatobacter sp. | reverse complement strand
CGAAGAAAATCGCGACGTCGCCCTCGGCGCCCACATTCGCCGAGCAGTGCATCGAAAGAATGCCCTGCAGCGGCAAAAGAAAATTCAGAACCGTGAAGATGGTCTTCTTGATCTCGCCGGCGTAACTTGTGCCACCAATGATGGCCAGCCGTTCGCGGAAATTGAGAACAATGAAGGTTTCCGAACGCGTGCCGTCAACCATCGGCGAGGCCTGGAACGAAGGCACCGCAATCACCGTGAACTCCGGGATGTGGCGCTGCAGCGCATCCTGACTGCGGATTTTCAGAAACATCGTGCGCGCAAACAGGCTATGCCAGGCCTTCTGGGTAATGATGCGAACCGGCAGGCTGTGCTCCGGATCAGCGCCGGCGAAGCAGTCCTGTACGAATACGTCCCGGCCCTGTAAATAACCCTGCAGGCGAGTGAGCAGTGCGCTGAAGCTCTGGCTGGTGAATGGACGGTTGTACTGGCCCCACCAGATTTTTTCTTCCGTGGACTGCTCGCGCACCACAAACTTGTCGGCCGCAGCCCGCGCGGTGTGCTTGCCCGTCGATACCGCCAATGGCCCGAGGTGCGTCAGGCGTGCCTCGGAACGGAAAATGCTTTCCTCGTAAAGCGCCGGCGTTGGCAGATTCCAGTAGACGCGGCGCAGGTTTACCAGTCCGTGATTCTCGAGGCCGTAACTTGAGGCGAGCTTCCCGGCCTCTTTTACCGCGGGAGATTGAACGTCCAAATAGATGTTCATACCCACTCCCTCACCAGTTTGCGGTCGCCGATATAGAGTTCGTTCGCCGAATTTGTATCGAGCGCCCATTTAATGCGATCCATACCTTCGGTGATGTCGCGGATCGCCCCGCAGTAGCTGAGCCGCAAATGCCCTTCAAAGCCGAATTCTTTTCCCGGCACCGTGACCACGCGCACTTTGTCGAGCAGGAAATTGGAAAGCTTTTGCGAGTCCTTCATATAAGCGCTGAAATCGGGGAAGCAATAGAAGGTGCCTTCCGGCTGATAAACCTTGACTCCGTCGAAGGCCCGCAGGCGGTCCATCATGACATTGCGGTTGTTTTCCAGCATTACGCGCAGGCCGTCCACCGACGATTGCACGCCGTTGAGCGCCCCAACGGCAGCCCATTGCGCCGGTGCAGACGGTCCGGAGGTTTGCTGCGACTGAATGGTCGCCATGGCTTCGATCAGAGGCTTGCTGGCGATGGCCCAGCCGATGCGAAATCCCGTCATGGCGTACATCTTTGATACGCCGTTAATCACAACCAGCTTCGACTCTTCGAGCGGCTGCTTGGCGAATTCGTAACAGTTCGGAGCAGTCTTGCCGTCAAAAACGAGGCGGTTGTAAATGTCGTCCATGATGAGGTAGATGCCCTTTTTCTCGCAGAACTCGATCATCTCCTGCACGAAGTCCTTCGAGTACATCGCGCCGGAGGGATTGTTGGGGCTGTTGAGGATGATGGCTTTGGTGTAAGAGCTCACTACCTCCACGATCTCTTTTACTGTCGGAAAGAAGGTTCCGTCTTCGGCTGTTACCGGCACGGGAACTCCGCCTGCGAGTTTTACCATCTCCGGGTAGCTGACCCAGTAGGGTGCAGGGAAGATCACTTCTTCCTTAGGATCGAGGATGGCGTGCAACAACACCATCAAAGCCTGTTTCGCGCCGCCGGATGCGATCACGTTATCCGCGCAGACCAGTTTCTTGTAGTGCTCTTCCGTGTAGCGGATGATCGCTTTCTTGAGGGCAGGAATGCCATCGGGTGCGGTATAGCGGATTTCTCCCGTGTTCAGCACCGCCGCGCAGTTGATGACCGCATCCACCGGGCACTTGCTTTTGGGTTCGCCGCCTCCCAGATGAATGACCGGTTCCCCCTTGTCGCGAAGCAGGGCAGCGGTTTCATTCAGCTTGAGAGTCGCCGATTCTTTTATAGACCGGGCTAGCTGACTGAGACTCATAGGTTCACCTTCTGGATCGTCAACTTCGTCTTACGGCCAGGGACTTGGGCTTGTCTGTAATCTGAGTCACGTTGAGGTGTGAGACGAAGGTTTCGGCTACGAGGCGGGCGTTTGGGAGGGCGGGCAGCTATATTCCAACGATTGCAAATCGCACAACCGGGGAAATGAAGCCGACGTCGTTGCGTTCACCGTAGCTCACGTTGACCGCTACTAGCCAGTGAGCAAACAGAGGCTCTCAAGAATCAAAGGTGCCAAGCCCCGAGCAAATCCGCGTCGCGCAGGCCTGTAAACTTGAGTACCCTCGGTTGGACCAGCCATTGGAAGTCTGCGTAGGAAATTCGGAGCAACTCATAGTGGGAGCCAGCATTGAATGCAATTTCTTCGTCTTTCGTGAGACTCTCGTCCACATAGACATCCATTCCGTAGAGGTTCCCAAAGGGCGGCATGGCACCGATTTCACACTCCGGGAATTGGTCCTTGAATTCTGATTCTTTAGCGAGGCTCACGCTCCTTGCACCGGTCGCTGCTTGCAACAATGAAAGGTCGACCGCGTAGGAGGCGGGAAGGACCACCATGGCCAACACCCCGTCGATCTTCACAATCACCGTCTTCGCCAATTCTTTGTTCGGTACATGCGTAACCGCCGCGGTTTGCCGTGCGGTGTAGGCGACCTGGTGGGGAATAGCCACGTACTTAACACCATGGTCATCGAGATATTCTCTCAGCTTTGCGGGCATATAACCTCCAAGGTGCGGGCCGCTGCGGCAGCCAGCGGTACGGAACTCATAGTACAGTTTGTGGCGCTCTCAGCAGGCTCAACCTCTCAGCGTTTTAATCACTACTCTGGGGATTGGGCTTTCCTACTCTTCAAAGCAAGGTCCCCCGTCGTGGCCAGACTTGTGATGATCGCTGATGGTCCGACTCATGCGGGCATAGGCCTCCCGTAAGTCCCGTTTCTCCTGCTCTGTCAAGTCCGGATTCTCAAGCGCAACGAGAATGTCATCGAATTCGGCTTCCAGTTTCTCAAGTTCTGCGCAGAGCATATGAGCCTCCCTTCTCGCGGCTGTCATGCCCGAGGGTACAACGACCCACAGCTGCAGCGCCGCGCTTGCCCTCGTGATCGGCTACGCCGCGCACTTGGCGAGAAGCTCCTTCTTGCCCAAGCCGAGGATCCCGTGTTTCTGGCCTACTTTCCGAAAGGCCTCAATCGCCGAATCCAGGTGATGCGTCTCATGAGCCGCAGACATTTGCGTGCGGATCCGGGCCTGCCCTTTCGGCACCACGGGGAAAAAGAACCCAACCGCGTAGACGCCCTCGTCAAACAAGTCACGCGCAAAATCCTGCGCCAGCTTGGCGTCGTAAAGCATGACGGGTATGATCGGCGTATTGCCTTCCTTCAGGTCGAAGCCAGACTCTTTCAGCAGCCCCCGCCAGTACCTGGCGTTCCGTTCCAGTTTGTCGCGGCGCTCGGTTGTGGTACTGATCAGATCCAGCACCTTGAGTGCTCCCGCCACAATCACCGGCGCCACGGCATTGGAAAACAGATAAGGGCGCGCCCGCTGGCGGCACATCTCCACCAACTCGCGGCGTCCGCTCACGCAGCCGCCGGAAGCCCCGCCCAACGCTTTTCCCAGCGTCGTGGTGATCACATCAACCTTGCCAAATACGCCGCAGTGTTCGTGCGTTCCGCGCCCGGTTTTGCCGATGAAGCCGGTGGCGTGGGAATCGTCCACGAACACCATGGCGTTGTACCTCTCCGCCAGCGCGACCATCTCGGCCAGCTTGGCGGTGTCGCCGTCCATGGAAAACACGCCGTCGGTGAGGATCATCCGAAACCGCTTGTCTTGGTGTTCTTGCAGCTTCTCCTCTAGGTGCCCCATGTCGGAATGCTTGAAGGTATCTTGCATGGCCTTCGATAGCCGCATTCCATCCACCATGGAGGCATGAACGAGTCGATCGGCAATCATCACGTCCTGCTCATTCAGGCAAGCCTCAAAGAAGCCGGCGTTGGCGTCCATGCAGGAGGGGAAGAGCAAGGTGTCTTCTGTGCCGAGGAAATCAGTCAGCCGCTTTTCCAGCTTCCGGTGAATGTCCTGCGTGCCGCAAATGAAGCGCACGGACGACATCCCGTAGCCGCGTGAGTCGAGTCCGGCGTGCGCGGCCGCGATCACCTCTGGGTGGCTGGACAGCCCTAGGTAGTTGTTGGAGCAGATGTTGATGCACTTCCGGATCGCAGAGCCAACCGGAAACTCCACCTCTATTTCTGACGACTGCGGGGAGTGAATATGTCGCTCTTCTTTGAAGAGTCCTGCGGCTTTGATTCCCTCAATCTCTGTTTGATAGCCGCGACGTACTGCATCGGAAAAGGCCATAAAACGCCTCCGTACTAAGATTTCGGCGCCGTACTTGGTTAATCCGATCGCCGCAATGCCAGGCGCAGTCTAGGCGCTGACTTCCGCCTTCTGGAACCGTCGTACCAGGGCCACGATGCGCTCGACTGTATCGAACGCCTCGGGCGTGGCATCCGCGTCCGGAATGTGAACTGCGTACTTCTTCTCCAGGAATCGCAACAGAGAGACCATAGAAAAGGAATCCACCAAGCCGCTGGAAATCAACGGCGTGGTCTCACTGACTTCCCGCTCGTCTCCTTCCTGCACATACTCCCGGATGATGTAGTCGCGAACTACTCTAGTGATTTCGTCCATGGCCGCCTTTCACTCGTCCATGATGGTGGAGAGGTCCCCGACGGGTTCGTTGAACTCCTTGCAGCGCAGGATGCGGCGCACGATTTTGCCGCTGCGCGTCTTGGGCAGAGAGTCCACGAACTCGATTTCCTGGGGCATAGCAAGCGGCGAGAGCCGCTTGCGAATACTGTTCATGATTTCCAGTTCGAGGTCATCGGACGCCGCGAAACCTCGCTTCAGCGTGACGTACGCTTTCACCACTTCCATGTTGACAGCATCGGGCTTGGCAACGGCGGCGGATTCGGCGACCGCGGGGCATCCCAGCAGAGCCGATTCGATTTCAAAGGGACCCACCAGGTGCCCACCAGTGTTGATGACGTCGTCATCGCGTCCCATGAACCAAAAGTAGCCGTCAGGATCGATGGAGGCGCGATCGCCGCACAGGTACCATCCATTCTTGAATCTCGCCCGGAACCCAGCCTCATTGTTCCAATAGCCGCGAATCTGCGAGGGCCAGCCCGGTCGCAGCGCAATTAAGCCGGCCACGCCCGCCTGATTCACCGGCTCACAGCTTTTGGGATCGAGCACGGTCGCCGTGATTCCCGGAAACGGTCTGCCCATGGAGCCCGGTTTGATCGGCATCCCGGGAAGATTGGCGACCACGATGCACCCCGTTTCGGTCTGCCAGAAGGTATCGTGAAATGATTTTCCGAATAGCTCTTGCGACCAGAGTACCGCCTCGGGATTCAACGGTTCGCCGACACTGGCCAGATGTCGCAAGCTCGATAAATCGCGCTGCCGGACGATTTGTGCTCCTTCTTTCATGAGCAGGCGGATAGCGGTCGGAGCTGAATACCAAACG
>JASIKQ010000292.1 GCA_030049565.1 Candidatus Sulfotelmatobacter sp. | reverse complement strand
GCCGAATTCCGTGAGCGGATATTGTCGGTGAATGCCCCGCTTGAGCCAGAAAATCGGTAGCAGAAATCCTCGGACTACTATGAAGACTGGACGTTGCGCCGAATCTTTTCCGCTCATGACATTTTACAGTAGACCGGGCCAACTGTGTCATCGGCGCGAAGAGCGTAGTCTCGTGCATTTGAGCCACTAGCGAACGACGGTCGCCGTTGACCCCGCTCCCTTGGCCCTGCTACGTTCATATGTTTTGTCTCACCAAGGAGATTTTCCATGCCAGCCATCAAATTCCGCGGTGTCGATTTTATTCAGTTCGATTCGCTGCTCACGGAAGAAGAGCGCCTGGTGCGCGACACCACGCGCCAGTTCATTGAAGACAATCTGATTCCGATCATCGAAGAATGCAACCGCGCCGGCCGTTTTCCGCGCGAGCTGATCAAGCCGATGGCGGAGCTCGGCTTTTTCGGCGCATCGCTCAAGGGCTACGGCTGCGCCGGCATGGGCAACGTGGAATACGGACTGATGACGCAGGAACTCGAGCGTGGTGACTCAGGAGTGCGCAGTTTCGTCAGCGTACAGTCGGGACTGGTGATGTATCCGATCTATGAATTCGGCAGTGATGAGCAAAAGAACACCTGGCTGCCTGCCATGCAAAAGGGCGAGAAGCTCGGCTGTTTCGGTCTGACCGAGCCCGGCTTCGGCTCGAACCCCGGCGGCATGAAGACGCGAGCGCGCAAGGAGGGTAGGGAATATATATTGAACGGCGAAAAAATGTGGATCACTTCAGGCACGATCGCCGATGTGGCCGTGATCTGGGCGAAAGTGGAAAACGAGAACGATAAGATTCGCGGATTTCTGGTGGAAACCGATCGCCCCGGCTTTAAGGCAGACGACATTCACGGCAAGTGGTCGCTGCGCGCATCGGTAACCTCGGGATTATCACTGCAAGATGTGCGTATTCCCGAGTCGAATCTGCTGCCGAAGACGGGCGGGTTGAAATCGCCGTTGATGTGCCTGAATCAGGCGCGCTATGGAATTGCGTGGGGCGCGATCGGCGCCGCCATGTCGTGCTACGACACGGCGCTGCAATATTCTCTGCTGCGCAAACAATGGCGGGATCAACCCATCGCTTCGCATCAGCTGGTGCAAGACAAGCTGACCTGGATGATCACGGAAATCACCAAGGCGCAACTGCTGGTTCTGCAGGTCGGCCGACTCAAGGACGCCGGCAAAGCCGAGCACCAGCACATCTCCATGGCGAAGCGAAACAATGTCTGGATGGCGCTGGAGTGCGCCCGCATTTCGCGAGACATCTTGGGAGCGAATGGCGTGGCCGACGACTATCCCATCATGCGCCACATGATGAATTTGGAATCCGTGAAAACCTACGAAGGGACGCACGACGTGCACTCGCTGATCATCGGGCAGAGCGTGACCGGGATTGATGCGTTCTAGACTTGAGCAGTGTGTGTAGGAAGCAGGCACTCCTTATTCCTCCCTCGAGCCGCCCTTCTGGTGATTATCGTCGTGTATAATTCTCGCCGCCCTCGGGAGGGGCAACGCCATGCGTATGATGCTAAGGGCTTCGATGCCGGTAGAGACCGGCAATGCAGCGATTCGAAACGGAAGCCTGGCGGAAACGATCCAGAAGATTCTCGACGACCTGAAACCGGAGGCTGCTTACTTTGCGGAAGAGAACGGCGAGCGGACGGCTTACATATTCTTTGACATGAAAGATGCCTCGCGACTGCCAGCGATTGCCGAACCATGGTTCCTGGCCTTCAGCGCGAAGCTCACCGTACGTCCGGCGATGAATCCGCAGGATCTGGCGGCGGCCAGCGCTGGTATCGAGCGCGCGGTCAAAGGATACGGGAAGCGCGCGGCATAGGGTTCGATTTCGGCATAGGCTGCAAGCCGGAGCCTGGCAGGACGGACGCGTCTTGTCGTGTTTACGCCGTCGGTTTATCCCTTTGCGGCTGCACGGCCATAAATTCTCGCGCGAATCGCTCAGCGTAGCCCGCCAGCAGCGACTGCACGCGCCGCTGATCCGTCGACCGCAAAATCAATCCCGCATGGTGATGCTTCTTGATCCGCAAGTAAACTTCCGGATCGTTATACGCCGAAGTATCCGGTTCCTCCTGCCGGGCCAGTGAAAGAATTAGTCCTGCATATTCCTCGCGCGCCGCAGGCAATTTATAGATTCCCTCCTCTCCCGCGACTTCGATGCGCGCCCATTCGCGCCAGAGATTGATGCCTGTCGCGGCCTCGACCATCTCGTTGATATATGCGCCGCCAACGCGGGCCGCACACTCCAAAAAATAAAACTCGCCGTCGGCCTGCGCCTGAATAAATTCGGCGTGAGAAACGCCGCGCACCAGCCCCAGGGCCGCAATCAGATTGCGATTGATTCCGCGCAAAGCTGAATCTTCTGCGCTGCCGCGCAAAACCGTAAATGAAGTGAACACGCCCCCGCCCTGCGCCACATTCATCGGAGGCTTGCCGTACTTGCTCACGCTGGCGAATACCAGCTCATTCTCCGACACCACTGAATCGACGTGATAAACCTCGCCGGGAACAAACTTCTCCAACAAGAAAGATGATTGTTTGTCGCCCAACTGCTCAAGCACCGGCCACAACTCTTCTGGCGAATAAATTTTCTTAATGCCAATGGCAGAGGCTTCTTGCCGCGGTTTCAATACCCACGGCCCGGCGACGTGCTCCACGTAATAGCGAAGATCGCCGTGATTCACCACCGGAGCAAAATCCGGCACGCGCACGCCGCCACTCAGCGCCTTCATGCGCATGGCCAGCTTGTCGCGGAAGTAGCGCATGGTAGTCAGGCCCATGCCCGGAACTCGCAGGTGCTCGCGCAAAGTCGCGGCAGTTTCCATATCGAACTCGTCGAGGGCGACAATGCGGTCGATTTTCCGGGTTCGCGCCAGGTGCGTCACCGCGTTGACAATGTCGGAGACAGGAAGGTCGGCGGGAATATAAAAAGTGTCGTCCAGGCTTTCGCGCGGCCAGTCGGCATCGCGCAATTTTTCGGCGGTAAGCAGCAGGACGCGGCAACCCTGGCGCTGGCACTCGCGCATGAACTCCTGTCCTTTTTCGTAAGTCGTAATGCAGAGAAATGTTAACGCGCGGGCTTCGGGCATGGCATTGCGGGTCAGGCCAGAGAGAATATCACGCCGGGGGTGAGTGCGGTGCCGGACGTTTGCTCTGAGTAGGACGGTAGTGGGCTACTTTCAATGTAGCCCACTACCAGTAGGACCGGCTATTTCAATTTCTCCCGGAGTTGCGCTATAGTCTCATCCCGGTCCAGTCGGGCAGTTCAATCATCGTTTCGGAGGCTCTTATGGCAACGCAAACTCGTCTTGAAGGCAAGGCTCGCAGTTTCGGAGAAAACATCGAAAGCGATCTGGCGTCGCGATTTTTGCGTGTGGTGGAAGTGGCCGCGATCGCCTCAGCCCGCACCATGGGGCAGGGGGCGCGCAAGCTTTCTGATCAAGTAGCGACCGAAGCCATGCGCCAGACCATGGATTCGATCCCCATGCGTGGCACCATCGTCATCGGCGAGGGCGAGCGTGACGAAGCCCCTATGCTTTACATCGGCGAGAAGGTGGGCGCCGAATTTCCCGACGGGCGCGAGGTGCCCGAGGTCGATATCGCAGTTGATCCGCTGGAGGGTACCAACCTGTGCGCCACTGGCGCGCCCGGATCCATTACGGTGCTCGCCGCTTCCGAGCGCGGAGGTCTGCTGAATGCTCCCGACTGCTACATGGAAAAAATCGTCGTCGGCCCTTCCTGCAAGAACGCGGTCGAACTCGACGCACCTGTGGCCGATAATCTGAAGAACATCGCGAGAAGACTTGAGCGCGACGTGGAAGATTTGGTGGTGATTGTGCTCGATCGTCCACGGCACGAGAAGTTGATTGCCGATATCCGCGCCGCTGGAGCGCGCATCCGCCTGATTGGGGATGGCGACCTGTCAGCCGGCATTGCCGCCGCGGTCATCGGCACCGGCGTACATGCCGTCATGGGGTCGGGCGGCGCTCCCGAAGGCGTAATTACGGCCGCCGCCATACGATGCCTTAATGGCTACATGCTCGGACGCCTGGTTGTGAAACCCGAGCAGGAAGAGCGCCTTTTGGGCATGGGAATTAAAGACAAGAATCGAATCTATGAAGCGCACGATCTGGCTCCGGGCAGGCAACTTATCTTCGCCGCCACCGGGGTCACGGATGGGGCTTTGCTGAAGGGGGTACGTTTCTTCGGCGAGGGCACGCGTACGTCGTCAGTCATTCTGACGCAGCAGACTGGCAAGGTGCGGTTCATCGAGAGCATTCATCTCGAAAAGGGGCCGGATGTGAAGGTGAGATTTGCGTAATTTTTTACGATAGCCGATATACATCTCGCCGTAGTCGTCCTGGAGCTAAGTAGCGCTTCCCCGAAGCGCAGAGTCCCCTATCTATCTAGAATAACAATCTAGATGTATAATTCTCTCATGAAAACCGTGGGACTTTTCGAAGCCAAGCAAAAATTGTCGGAACTGGTGGAACGCGCCAGTGAAGGCGAACAAATCGGCATCACGCGCCGGGGAAAACTGGCGGCTATTCTGTCTCCAGTTCGAAGCGAAACCGCGTTAAAAGACGCGTTTGCCGAGATTGAACGGATTCGGTCCAGGGCGAAGCTTCTGCCCAAAGGTATGACGATCAAAGAGCTAATCGAAGAGGGCCGCAGGTGAAGTTTGTACTGGACGCCTCAGTCGCTCTAGGCTGGTTCATTGACCGGCCGGTGATCCCATACGCCGAGCACGTCCGCCAGCTTATAGCTTTTGGGTCGCGTGCAACCATCCCCGTACTGTGGTATTTGGAGATCGCAAATGGATTCGTTGTGGCTGAGCGACGCGGAACGTGGACTGCCTCAGACACAGCTGACGCGCTGCGGACGCTGGATGTTGTGATTGCGAATGGCATCGAAACTTATCCCGAGCCAGCCCCAACGCGGGGAATTTTAGCCTTGGCCAGGCAATTCGAACTCACCGCATATGATGCGGTCTACCTTGAAGCAGCTTTGCATCAAGGTTTGCCAATCGCTACCCTCGACCGAAAACTGCGGACGGCTGCTTCGGCGGCTGGAGTGGGGAACGTTCGATAGCGTTTCTCTTCTTGCGAGTTTGCTACTTCAAGTACTCTTTCCTCACTTCCTCCGGCACTTTTGGTTCCGGGGGAAAGTCCTGGGAAAATCCCTTGAACATGGCGGTGGTCACTTCTGCGCGTTTCTCGCCGTCGTGCACCGCAATCTTATGCGGCCGCCCGGCGCGATAGCCTTCCCAAAGGGAGACGCCGGCGTAAGCGCCGTCTGTGCGCAACACGTAATACGCCATGTCGACGAAGCGCAGCTTGTTCATATCGCCGTTGTAGATGTTTACCAGGCGCTTGAGGGCGTCCATGCCGGCTTCGTGCGGGGACATGCCGTGGCGCATGTTCTCGACGATGGTGTGCGCGCCAGCGACCTTGATGTTCTCTTCGCCGCTACCGGTGGCGCCGGCCGAACCAATCTGCTGATCGGTATAGCAGCCGGCGCCGATAATCGGGGAATCGCCGCAGCGTCCAGGGAGCTTGAAGGCGAGGCCGCTCGTCGTGGTGCAGCCGGAGATTTCTCCCTTGTCGTTTAGTGCGGAACAGTGAATGGTTCCTGTGGGCGGGAACAGCACTTTGTGAATCGCGTCGGCACGCTCTTCCGGCGCGATGCCTAGGCTTGCCGCGTGCTCTTCGAGACGGCGATAACGTTGCTGCCAGAGTTCCGACTGGGGCTTGCCCTTCTCGGGCTGCGGCGGCGCGTCGGAAGGCGGTTGCCAGTGCGGGTCGGCTAGGCCGGGTCCCCACCAATCTTCGGTCGAGTGATATTCCTTCCACAGTAACCAGATCTTGCGTGAGTGGTCGGTCAGCAGGTTCTCGCGCGGAAAACCGACCGCCACGGCAAATCGCTCGGCGCCTTCGCCGACGAGCATGACGTGTCCTGTGTGCTCGAAGACGGCTTTTGAAACCAGCGAGACATTTTTGATATTGCGAACGGCACCCACCGAACCGGCGCGTCGCGTGGGTCCGTGCATGCAGCAGGCGTC
>JASIKQ010000291.1 GCA_030049565.1 Candidatus Sulfotelmatobacter sp. | reverse complement strand
CAATGCCGGTTGAAGAAAAGAAGAAAGTGCAAGAACAGGAAGCCCTGATTACCGGAGCGGAAGCCATTGCGATTGCGTGCAAGCTGGCCAACGTAGATGTAGTCACGGCCTATCCCATCCGGCCTTACGACACGGTGATGCAATACATGAGCCAGCTCGTGGCAGATGGCGAAATGGATTGCGAATTCATCGTCGCGGAAGGCGAGCATTCACAATTTGAGATTGTCAAGCACGCCTCGATCTGTGGCGCCCGCGTGTTCTGCGGATCGAGCGGGGTGGGCTGGATGTACGCCATGGAAGCTCTGACCGTCACCCCGGCTCTGCGCGTGCCCATGGTAGCCATGGTCGGAAACCGCGCGCTCGACGATCCCGGAGCTTTCGGCGTGGAGCACAACGACGCGCTCGCGGTCCGCGACCTCGGCTGGCTGTTGACCTGGGTCGATAGCGCCCAGGAAGCGTTGGACACCGCGCTCATTGCCTATCGTGTGGCGGAAGATCGCCGCATGTTCGTGCCTTTGGCGCTCAGTTGCGACGGGGCGTTCCTGACTCACTCGCAAGCGTTGGTAAAAATTCCGTCGGGCGAGCAGGTCAAGAAGTTCCTGCCTCGCTATGATCGCGGGGACCTGTTGCTGCATCCCGATAACGTAATTTCGGTGGCACCGCAGGCCAACGAAGACTGGGTCACGGAAATTCGTCGTCAAAACTATGCGGTCACTGAGCGCGCCTGCAAAGTGATCCGCGAAGTCTATGCTGACTTCGAAAAGACGTTTGGCCGCAAGTACGGCAACCCGTTCTTCGAGGAGTACATGACCGAAGACGCCGACGTCGTTCTGCTGGGCATGGGCACGATGTCAACTCCCGTACGGGTCGCAATCCGCAAGATGCGTGAACTGGGCAAGAAAGTCGGCTTCCTGCGCCTGCGCTGGTTCCGGCCGTTTGCCGGCCCAGAAATCGCAAAGTGCCTGGAGCGTTTCAAGGCCATTGGCGTGATCGACCGCGATTTCTCGTTCGGTTCGCCCAATCTCAGCGGCGTAGTCGCCACCGAAGTTCGCTCGGCGATGTACGCCACTGCCAGCACCAGGCCACCGGTACTGGGCTTCATCGGCGGGCTGGGCGGACGCGAAATCACCGTGCCAGACGTGGAGAAAGTCACCGAGTCGGTCTTCCAAGCCGCAAAAGGAATTGCGCAACCCCTGACGCAATGGATAGGGCTGCGGGGATGATGCGTCCGAGGACGCTCATCTTAAAAGCCGGAAAGGACATGAATCAATGAGCACAACATTCGTAGAAGAAAAACCAACGCAAAACCTGGAAGCCTTCAAGGGAGTGAAGAAGGTTCCATACGAGGAGTACTACACGTCCGGCCACCGCACCTGCCAAGCCTGCGAATCTGCGCAGATCATGAAGTTGATGGCGAAAGCCGCCGGTCCCAGGACAATAGTGCTGGGCGCCACAGGATGCATGTATGTGGCCAATACCTCTTACTACTCCACCCCGTGGGGCGTTCCCTGGATGCACACGCAACTGGGCAGTGCGGGATCGAGTGCGCTGGGGGCCGCAGCCGCCTTCCGCGTCCAGATGCGCAAGGGCGTGATGAAAGATGAGCCCATCAATGTCATCGCCTTCTGCGGTGACGGTGGCGGCGCGGACATGGGATTGAACGCCATCTCCGCTACTCTGACGCATCCCGACTACAACCTGCTCATCCTGCTGTACGACAACGAATCCTACGGCAACACGGATATCCAAATCTCCGGAACATCGCCGTGGGGTGTCAACACATCGTTCAGTACGCCGGGAAAAGTAAAGCGCATCATGCATCATCGCTGGAAGAAGAACGTTGCCGCCCTCATGCTGGCGGGCCATCCCACCTGCAAGTACGTCGGGACGATTTCCACGTCGTATCCGCTGCAGGCGATGAACAACATTCGCAAGGCGCTCTCGATCGGCGGGCCCACGTTCATTCACTGCCTGAACCCGTGCCCGAAGGGCTGGGATTTCGACCCCGTGCTCTCGTTCGAGCTTGGCGAATTGGCCGTCAATACCGGTATTTGGCCTCTGTATGAGGTTGAAAACGGCAAACTGAAGCTCTATGGCAAGACCGAACAGATTGCTAAGGGACGCTTCAAACGCCTGCCCGTGCGCGAGTACTTGCTGAAGCAGGGACGCTTCAATCACTTTGTCGAGGAGGATATCGAATTCTTCCAGAGCAAAGTCGACGAGATGTGGGAAAAATGGCTGGTGCCGGGAATAATCCCGCTCCAGAAGGATATCGAGCTCTAAAAAACCCGCCTCGAAAGAGGCGGGTTTTTGTTTGCCGGACTCTTCCGAGCAAGGAGTGCGAGCAAGAACAGACTGTAACAAACCGACGGTAACCGACCCAGGAGGGCCGTACTATGGCTACTTCAACCCTAATTTCACAGCGCGACAGCGCAAAAGACGCCTACGGCGCCATCGCCGGCAACCGCTGGATCCAGTTGATCTGCGGTGTCATCGCGATGATTTTAATCTCCAATTATCAATACTCGTTCACGCTGTTTACGCCCGGTATGAAGGCAACTTTCTCCGGCGTTGCCTATGCCAAGATAGCGGCAATCTTTTCCGCATTCATCCTGTTTGAAACCTGGCCCATGCCCCTTGCCGGCTACTTCGTCGACAAGTTCGGCATTCGCAAGCTGATGAGCTTCGGCGCGCTCTGCATCGCGCTGGGATGGGTGCTCGGTGGCACCATCGCCAGAAGTCCCTTCGCGCTGTGCATTTATTATGGAGTGATCGCGGGAACTGGCGCAGGCATCATCTATATTTCCTGCGTTGCCAACGCGGTCAAATGGTTTCCGGACAGGCGTGGCCTAGCCGCCGGCCTGACTGCCGCAGGCTTTGGTGGCGGCGCCGCACTGTCTGTCATACCTATCGCCAACACCATTCATATCATCGGCTGGGCGAAGACGATGACTCTGTGGGGCGTGGCTCAGGGCGTCATCGCATTGATTGCCGCGATGATTCTGCGCCATCCGCCCAGTGGATGGGCTCCCGCCGGATGGGACGCTCGCGCTAAACAGGTGCGCAAAGCCGTGGCGCAATCGAACGTCAACTTCACTTGGATACAAACCTTGGGCCGGCCCGAATTCTACTTCCTTTACGCCATGTTTTTCTTCGCCTGCGCCGGAGGCTTGATCGCCACCGCCAGCCTCTCGCAGATTGCCAAGTCGCTGCACGTGAGCGATGCCAAGATTTTTGGCATCGCCATTGTGCCGTTAACGGTAACGCTGACCTCGCTTTGCAATGCGGGTTCCAGAATCCTCTGGGGCTCGGTTTCCGATCGCCTTGGCCGTGAGCGAACCATGTTCCTGACCTTTGGCATCGAAGCCGTTCTGGTCTATCTGGTAACGAAAATCGCGGGCGCTCCGGTCGCGTTCGTAGTGCTGTTCTCGTTCGTGTTTCTGTTCTGGGGCGAAATCTTCTCCCTGTTCTCCGCCAGCACGGGCGACGTCTTTGGCCCCAAGAACGCTTCTGCCAATTATGGCATGGTTTATACGGCCAAGGGCTTGGCTTCTGTCTTTGCCGGTTACGGCGCTGCGGCTCTGGCCGCTTACTTCGGTGGATCGTTTGCCGTGCCCTTTTACATTTCCGCAGTGCTCTGCGTGATCGCGGCGCTCTTCTCATTGTTCATATTGAAGCCTTTGGTCAGAAGAAGAATCGCCAGCGAGCAGGCGGTAAGCGCGTTGGTTGCCGCGGCCGAGGAAGAGTTGGGGACAGCAAGGAAAGAGGAGGAGAAAGAACTGGCACACGTGTAGCACTCGTGCTGGAAGTTGCGGTTGCAGCAAAAGCTCTGTAGCGGGTTTTGTTGCATCAGGCGTTGGAAGACTTCGCCGCTGCCAGGTTTTTTGCAATTGTGGAGGTATTTATATGCCTGCTCATACATTGGAAAAAGAAGAGGCTAAGGAATTATCGCAGGAAGAATTGGAAGGCGTTAGGCGAACGATCGCCGATGCCAGCGATCAGAAAGATGCTAAGCCAAAGCGGAAATCGTTGTGGCGCGAAATCTTTGAAGGCCACGAAGAATTTCTCGGCTGGACGCCCGACTAATCGCTGAACACACTGCTCCAATAACGGCAAACGGCTGATTTCTAAACCCGCACTGCAATCATCAGTCCTGCGGGCCCGGGCAGGCGCACTCGCTGCACTTCGGTAAAGCCCGCGTCTCGCAACCACTCTGCGTACTCTGGTTCGCTGTGGCTGCTGCCGGCTCGGGTTCCTACCAACATATTCAGCGAAAACAAAGCGGCAAACCGCGGAGCGGTCTTGCTGGGATCCAAAATAAAGTCCTGCACGACTACGCGCCCACGCGGGGCAAGCGCACGGTAAATTCGGCGGAACAATTTGCAGTTCTCTTCGGCAGAAAACATGTGGCAGATGGCGGAAACAAGAATGAGATCGTGGTTTTCTCCAAACGGGTCGGTTAGCATATCTCCCACGCGCACGGTAATGCGATCCGCGAGACCAGCTTTTCGAATGTATTCCCGCGTCAAAGGAACAACCTCTTCCTGATCTAAAATTTCAGCCTTCAACTCCGGTATAGCGCGCGCGAAGGCGATCGAATAAGCGCCAGACCCGCCGCCCAAATCCAACATCCTCCTCACATCATTGCTGCCTGCCGCCTTCACCACAGCACCAGCCCGCTCCCTGGCATTCCTGTCCATCGCGGCAATAAAATCCGCGATCCACTTGTCTTCTCTCTCCCTCTGCTGAACGGCTGTTCCTTTTTTCACGCATTCCGTCAGCGTTGACCATCGCCGCCACAGGTTCGCGATGTGCATGAGGCCTGGACGCGCATTGTCGCGTGAGCCTTCCGCAAAGAATCGTGCACTCTCGGCGGAATTGAAGAATGTTGCATCCCGCTTCTCCAGCAGCTTCAAACTGACGAGGGAGTTCAACAGCATCTCAGCAGCCCGAGAATCGGCGCCAATCTTGTGCGCCACCTGTTCTGCTGAACCACCGCTCCCTACGGCAGTGAAGATGTCGAGTTCTAGCGCCGTGAGCACCGCCCGGCTGGTCATGAAGCCGCGAATCATTTCGTTCAAATCGTCCGGCAGAATCCCCGCTTCATCTCTGGCCTTAACCATCGCACGGTAGCGGTCGCGATGCTCCATCGCTTCCGCCTTCATCGCGGGAAAATCGCTCCACGCAAGCTGCGACGCAACTTTCCCTGAGCATAAATGCGAACTCACGATCTCGCGAACATCCTCTTCTTTGACCTTGCGATACCAGGTGCCCTCGGGATAAACGATCATGATGGGGCCGTCATCGCATAAGCCGAGGCAACCGCAGG
>JASIKQ010000290.1 GCA_030049565.1 Candidatus Sulfotelmatobacter sp. | reverse complement strand
GAGATCCCTCGCCCCGCTGGTGAAAACGCGGGGCTTCGGGATGACGCCCTATGCTCTCGCTTCCAACTTCCAATCCACCGGCTTCTGTGCCTGGTGCGGGTGCTTCTCGCCCTTATACACATTCAGCTTGGAGAGCATGTGCGCGGCAAGCTTGTTCTTGGGCAACATGCGCCGTACCGCATCCTCAATAATCTTCTCCGGCCGCCGGGCCGCGCGCTTCTTGAACTCCTCGGTGCGCAGGCCACCGGGATATCCGGTGTAATGTTGATATACCTTCTGCTCGGCCTTCATGCCGCTGGTCTTCACCTTCTCGGCGTTCACCACGATGACATGATCGCCGGTATCGAGAAACGGCGTGTACCGCGGATTCTCTTTGCCCATCAGAATGCGCGCCACCTGCGAAGCCAGGCGTCCGAGCGTCTGACCCTCCGCATCCACGACGTACCACTTGCGCGCAATTTCCCCCGCTTTGGGGAAATAGGTTGACATCGGAACTCTCCCAGAAATGATAAAAAGTTGCGAAAGAAAACCGCTCGTTGATTCTCCGGCGAGGACGCCAGACCATCAGGCGGGCAACCACACTCCTACCAAAGTCTTTACGATACCGGAGGGTGTAACTGGATGTCAACTATGAGGTTACCAACGCGGCGAGGTTATTTACGGCTAAGTCTTCGACAATGCCGCGCCATCTGAACTTCTTCCTCGCTGGTCATTACCGCAACCTTCGACATCCTCCCCTCAACCATCTCAATGCCAAGCAACTCCAAGCCTCGGCAAATGCGCTCCCGCACGTCGCGAAGGTAAATCATCCCCGCGCACAGGTAATGGCAAGCGCGCCAGTACGCATTTATTTTTTCCAGTTCGTCAGGTTGCAGCGGCGAAAATGCGTCGGGCGCATGAACGGGCTGGGGTTCAAGCACTTTCATGGGAGATCCTCGCTAGCGGATGGATTTAACTTTTGGATGCTCGGATCGCTATTCGGGGTGGAAGAATTCTTCAGCTAGAAAGTTTGGCTGCCTGCAGATTCCACTCCAGGGATAATACGCCGTCTACTTTGCCGGACTCGGAAAACAATGAGCAGCAGATTATTCGTAGGCCAGCGCGTCAATCGGGTCTTTCTGCGCGGCCTTGAATGCGGGATAAAGGCCGCCGAGAATTGCGCCGACGATCGCGATTATGGTCGCCCGCAGGATCCAGTGGCCGCTGATGATCACGCGCAATGTCGGAAAGCGCTGGGCGATTCCCAGGCGCGCGGCCAGGCTGAACAAAATGCCTACGATAATGCCGCCCAGCGCGAGCAAGACGGTTTCCCGCAAAATCGCATTGATGATGTATAGCTTCGAAGCTCCCAGCGATTTCAGAATGCCGATCTCGCGCGTGCGCTCATGCACGGCCGTGTACATCGCCTGAAAGATGACGATAAAACCGATTACGATGGAGATGCCGATCACAACGTTAATGAAAATAGAAAGCCCGGGGTAATTGGTGGGCGTCATCATGGAAAGGTAATAGGCCATAGAGGCCGCCACATATCTCTCCATGTAGGGCACATGCTTGATCTCATCGACCACCGCATCGGCGTTGCTCGGACTGTCGAGTTTCAGGAAGAAGATCGAAGCTTTGCCTTGTGCGCCAATCAAATCCTGCATCACTCCGATCTGAATAAACTTGCGGGCACCCTTGCCGGCTTCGACGATGCCGCAGATGCGAAAAGGGTTATTGAGGATCTCGGTGGTGTCGCCAACTTTCACGTGGTGGGCTTTGGCAAACAAGTCATCGACCAGCGCGTCATTAGGACTGGTGAACGGCCCTCCTGACAGGTACTGAAATGGACCTGAGAGTTTTTCATAGCTGTTCAGGTCAATTCCGTCGATCATTTCAATGGCGCCAGCGGTGGAGATTGAGGTCACCACCGGCGCAACCTCAGCAACGTGAGGCAGCTTCTCGAGAATGTTTCCAACTTTGATAGGCATGGGAGTGCCGGTTACTCCCACGATGTAGGACGAGCCGGGGGGCATCACAATTACGTCGGCGCCAATGCCGGCCTGCCGCTGGCGCGAGTCGTTCAGCATTCCCAGCGACAAACCGACAATCAGCAGAATCAGCGTGACTTCCAGCGCAATGGCGACCACGCTGATCAGCGAGCGTATGGGCCGATGCACCAGATTGGCGACCACCATTTTGTTCATCATGGAAGATCAGCGGTTAGCGGTTAGCAATTAGCAGTTAGCAATTGGCATTTGGCCTTCTGACTTTCGCTTTCAGCCTCTTACCAACCGCTGAACTCTTGATGGCTAAATGCTAATTGCTACTTGCTAACTAGCTGCCAGTTTGCGCCGCTCACTTCCCCACTTCCGAAATCGGGGCCTGCGCCGCGCTGGACTGCGGCTTATCCAGATGCACGACCTCGGCGCCGGGTGGCTGCTCCAGCGTGAATTGCTCGTCCTTCAGCGGCTTATTGATTTCGAGCTTCAGCACATTCAGGGTGATGTCATATTCTTCCTGCGGCCGGAATATCTCGACGCGCGAGGGATACATGACTCCGTTGTACTCCTTGTAGTCCGCGTAGCGCGCATCGGTGACCAGATTTCCCTGATCGTCATAGAGGTATTGCCGGTGTGGCAGCAGGTCGACGCGGCTGAAAACGATCTTGCGCGTCAGCATCCCCTGGTTCTCGCCTTTTTTGCGGAATACGATCAGTTCGTAATCATCCTGAAGCACGCGGTGGCCTTTGACGTCGTGCAGAATTTCCTGGCCTTTTTCCCGCACAGCAATTTCGGGTGGCACGACCGGCTGAATCAGCAGCGCGTCGTAAATATCCTGCGGCCGCATATTTTCCATCGGATGGTCGGGATTCCGCTCGGTGGTTTCGCTGCTGCCGACCACAAACCGGTTCTTGGGCGGAATCCACAGCCGGAACTGCTGGCCGTCGCTCACCATGTCAAACGCCGTGGTGCGCACAATCGGCAGCAGACCGATCATGTGCAGCATGGCCGGCTGCCGCGCCAGCACATAGCCGCGAATCTCCTTGTAATCAGTGATGTGGCCTTTTTTCGCGCCGCCGGCCGAAGTATCAATATCTACCGTGGCCTGTAACGAATGGATCTTCTGCGCCTGCTGATTGATGATGTCGATTAATTCCGATTGCGAGGCTTCTTGCAGAGGAACTTTGGAGTAGGTCTCCTCCACTGGCCGGGTGCGAAACAAACAGCCGGTCGTAGGCAAGACAGCCAGCAACAAAACTAATCTCCAACACGGCGTACGCTTCATCGAGTATGGATGACTTCCAGAACATTTGAGTATACCCCGCGCCAAACGTTGCATAACTTCCAGCTCGACTTCACAGCAGCGCCGCAGTTCCGCAGAGGCCGACCGGCCCGGCTGCGCCTACCCTGTGTAACCCTGTGTCTTCTGTGGTTTGCCAGAGAAATCTGATAGCAATTTGGAGTGTTAAAGAGGACGAGAGAAGAGAATCCCGGCCCAGAATCTTACTAAAGTCAGCTACGCAGCGCTCCGGGTGATCATCTAAACTGTGGCCATCGTGCGCTGGATTTTCTGGATCTTCTTGATTGCGGTCGTCGCCTTCGGGGGATGGTTTGCCTGGGCCGTCCTTACCCCGGTTCAGCCCGCGCCGCAAACCCTCGTGATGCTGCGCCCCGGCTACTCCACCCGCCGCATCGCCGCCGAACTCAGGTCCGCCGGCGTAATTCGCAATGAAGATGCGTTCATCCTCTGGCGTTACCTTCGCCGCCGCCGCTCCCTCAAAGCCGGAGAATATCTCTTCGAAAAGCCCGCCAGCATTATCGACATTCAGAAGCGCCTGCGCCGCGGCGATGTTTACTTCCATAGCGTCGTCGTGCCCGAGGGCTTTACCATGTTCGATATCGCCCGCGCCATCGAAGCCGCCGGCCTTGGCCCTGGCGATGATTTCCTGAAAGTCGCTCAGTCCGATACCGCGCTGATCGCCGACCTCGCTCCCAATGCCCCGTCGCTCGAAGGCTATCTTTTCCCCGACACCTACGAATTTACCCGCATGATGACGATGGAGGAAATGGCGGCTGCCATGGTCAAGCAGTTCCGCCAGGTAGCGAAACAAATCGGATTGATTCCGGACCAGACCGGCATAACGAATCAGGTCCGAACCGCCGCACCCGCAGTTTCACTGGTATCCGACTCGAACGCAGCCGATGCGACTCATAATGGTGCGACTCATACTAATGACACGGCCTCAGCCGCAGACGAACTGCAGCGCGTAGTCATCGTGGCCTCGATCGTGGAAAAAGAAACCGCCGTCCCCGAAGAGCGGCCGCTAGTCGCTAGCGTTTACCAGAACCGCCTGACAAGGAAGATGCCGCTTGACGCCGACCCCAGCATTATCTACGGAGAACTTCTCGCCGGCAGCTACTCCGGGGCGCTGCACCACGCCGACATGCGCTTCGATTCCCGCTACAACACCTACAAATACGCCGGACTTCCTCCCGGTCCCATCGGCAACCCTGGCAAAAGCGCGCTCGAAGCCGCCATGCATCCCGCGCAAAGCGATTATTACTACTTCGTCGCCGATGCCCAGGGCCACCACCGCTTTGCCAAAACCATGGAAGAACACAACAAGAACGTGGCCGCTTACCGCCGCGCCATGCGCACAAAATAGCCGCACCCCCGCGCGCGTCCCTTATCATCCTGCCGGTTTGCCGGCGCAGCCAGCCTGGGAGCACGCGCTAGCCCGTTCGCACGAGGCACAAGGCGGTCATATCTTCCGGCGTCACCGGTTCACAACTGAATTCGCCTACGGCCCTCAGAATGGATTCGGCAATCGCCTGAGCGTGCGGCGCAGTTTGGGCCCGCAGGTGCTCTTTCACGCGTTCCAACCCGAATTCCGAATCCTCGACAGTCTCGTCTTTGCATTTTCCTTCCACCACGCCGCGCGAAACCAGCAGCAAAACCGCGCCCTTTTCCATACCCACAGTTGGAGCGTCAGCCGTAGCGTGGGAGAAGAGTCCGAGGGGAAGTCCGGTCGAGCCAAGTTCCTCGATGCCGGTGCGGTCGCGCAGGAGCCCGGCTGTATGGCCGGCGTTGGTATAGCAGAGTGTGCCGAATTTCTCGTGATAGCAGGCAATGAAAGCCGGGCAGGAGTGAACACCCCCTGCGGCTTGCATGAGGCCGCGATTCAGGCGCAGAGACAGCGCATTCATCGCGTCTGACTCGTTCACGTCGGCATCGAAAAACAGCTCCATACCGCCTTCGCGAAAGATCTTCTGCGCAGCCGTTAAGATAAGCCGATTGGTTTCGTAACGGCCCGCGACGTCGAGCAGGCCGAACAAAATGCGCTGGGGGCCGACGCGGATGGAATCGTAGAAATCTCCCGCCACGCGCTTGCCCAGCGTCAGGGCGGCGATTTCTGCTCCGACGATTTTCGGGAACGCATTGGCGACCGGCTCGACGGCTGGGGGCGTCTCCGGCTCCTTGGGTGCGCCGAATTCGAAGAGGAAGCCCATGCGGATACCAGAGCCCGAAACTAGCACGCGGGCGCGCTCAGGGCAAATGGTTTAGTTGCCGTATTTGTCGGTGAGATATTTGCCGAGTTCCGACTGAAGCTGGCCGTAGTCGGAGTGGATGGTGGCACGCAATGCGGCTTCGGTGGAGCTGCCTTCGCTGAGGCGCTGCAGAATCCGCTGGATGTCGCTCAACCCGTAAGCGTCATTGATATAGGAGACCGCCGCCAGGGATTCGGCATAGGCGAGGTAGGCCTCAGTGCCCGAGAAGCGCATAAAACTGCCCTCCAGCAGGTTCAGCGGTATATTGGTTTGAGATTTGAATAACCGGGCCAATTGGCGGCCATCGCCGCCCAATGATTTCGGTTCCATGAGCTGGGCGATGCCCTCGTGCAGCCAGATCGGACAACGTCCCGCGGAAAGCTGGTTAATAAAGGAGTGTGCGAGTTCATGCCTGAGGACCCGGGCCAGTTCTGGCGTCATGGAACTCAGACCGTTGATGGGAATGCGAAGTTTGCCATCGTTGAGCGCACCGGTCCAGGAGGGAGCGCGAGTCACGTCAAAAAAGGTCTGCTCGGTGTAGAGAGTGACGAGAATGTTGTCGTGCGGCGGCGTGCCCAGATCGCGAGCCAAGTCGTCGTAATCGGATTCGAGGGCGGCGATAATTTGTGCGCGAAAGGCCTCCGAAGTCTGCTTGCCTTCGTAATGCAGCACGAAATGGCTGCTCTCGCGCTGAACGAAATCGCTTTCCGCGCTTTGCTCGCGCTGGGCTTTATCGAGATACTGCTGCACGGCGGAGTCGGGGCGCAGTTCCAAAGAATGCTTCCAGGAGGCGACTGCATCTTTTGTACGGTCGCAGGCCTGCTGGGCGTAGCCAAGCACGGTGTAAGCATCGGGGGATTGTGGCGCGACGCTGACCGCGTGTTGAGCGTAGGTCAAGGCCTGTGCGGCGTTACCGGTACGTACCAGCAGCGCAGCGTAATAAATAAGAACCGTGGCGTTATCGGGCTGAAAGCGAAGAGCACTTTCGAAATAACGGCGTCCGCGATCGACATTGCCGTGTTCGAACTCGAACTTGCCGGCGATGAAGTCGGCGGTTGCGCTAAGCTCAGAATTGCCCTTGCTTTCAAGTTTCGCCAGCGCATCGGGATCAACCTGGCCGTCCTTGATAATAGTTTTTGGTAGATCGCCTTCATTGATCAAGCTGCTTGCCGGCGTGAAAGCAGGGAGATCGGCCGAACTTTTACCGGAGGGCGCAGATAGCGTGGGCGTGCCGCCGGCCTCGACATGATCTACCGCGCTTTTGGGAATGGCGTAAGTGTCGTCGCCGATGTCATATTCGTAGCGGCTCCCGTTTTCGCGGACATGGTCGGCGAGAATGGTGCGACCGTTTTTCAAATGGATCGTATCGGCTGACGCCGGCGCGCCAGCCAGCATCATACAAATTGCCAGAGTAGTGACACCAAGGCGCATCGAAGCGCATTCTAGCAACCGTGAGGGGGCGAACCCACATAACCAAAGTACCGATCATCCCGTGCGCATGCCGCACGACGCTGTTGGTGTGCGCACTGACGTTGTTACT
>JASIKQ010000289.1 GCA_030049565.1 Candidatus Sulfotelmatobacter sp. | reverse complement strand
GGCCAACAGTTGCGGTTTGGGATCGGCAGGAATCGGGCCGAGCTTCCCCGGCACGGTGGTCAGCGCCAAAGCGTAGCCGTTGGCCCGTGCGGCATGCACCAGGTTCTCCAGGGCGCAGCCCATGCCGATGTGTTCTTCGCGCAAGTAAGGATCGAGGGCGCCGACGTTTCTGCGAGTGTCGATGTGCAACTCAATCGCGGAATTCGTGACTTTGAAAAGCCAAGGCTGGGTATTATGCGGGCTGGCGGCAAGAATCGCGGCCCGCACCAGGGCGAGAGGGCCGTCGTTGGCGCTCCGCCAGTTTTTCCAGGGTTCGTAGGCTGGTCCTTCACCGACGCTAAAAACGCCTTGATCGTAGGCTCGCCAGACCCCACCGCCCACGACCGCGATGGTTACAACGCCTGCGCCCTTGAGGAAGTATCTACGGTGCACGGAACACTCCGTTCCGCTTATTATTTGGCACGAGTGGAACTTGTGCCCTTCTCCCGGTTTGTTAATCTCCGGTTTGCTTAATCGAAAATCAGCACGGCCGAGGCGATCACCGTGGTCCAGAGGCCGCGCTTATCTCCTACGGCCGACTGCGTGACGTTGGCTGTTCGCACGATTTTGTTGGAGAGGCGGTAGATCTGTTTTTTCTCGTCCCAGGAGCGGTCGGGGTCGAATTCCACATTCAGCGTGGTGGCCAGCATTTCGGCGGCGAGTTCTTCGGCGTATTCACCGGCGGCGTCTTCGGTTTCGCCAAAGGAGTGGTGTTCGCTGAGATATCCGTAGGTATTTTTGTCGGCGGGAATGGCCACGCCGATAGAGGCAGCCAGCAAGCGGTGGGCTTCGTGGGTGGAGTTTTCGGCCACCACGGCAAACACAACCTCGCCCGGACTCAGGTAGGTCACGCCATCTTTGCGGGGCAGCATTTTGCAATTTGGCGGGAAGATGGAAGAGACGCGCACCAGATTTTGTGCGGCGATGCCGGCATCACGTAATGCCAGCTCGAAAGATGTTAAGCGCTCGCGGTGCTTGCCGACTCCCTTGGTGAAGAACATCTTCTTGGGAACCATGTCTTTGCCCAACGCTCTAGCCTCCAGCTGAGAAAATTGAGGTGAAAATTGCACATTAACATAATGCTTTGTAAAGGAATGATGAATTTCGCGTGAGGGAAGGCAAAATGGCGGGCAACCGCGGGCGCGGTTCCCGCCACGATGCCCGGATTCTTCGGGGGAGGGCTCCGGGCAGAACGGCACATACTGTACCACATTGTTGGCGGCAGTCAAGAAGGAACAGGAAACTCTTCCGGATTTGCGAACACGCTGCGTCCGAAAACGGAACTGAAACTGAGGGCGCCGCCCTCCAGACTCCAGTTGTGGTGGCCCCGTTATTTATCGCCGAGCGGCTAATAGCCGGCGCTGAGGTTATACAGCCTGCGTTTTTCCGCCGCGGGTATATGGCTGCTTCAGCGTGGCGCTTTGGCCGTGTATTGCAAATCCACGTCGACGGTCTTATTGACCGTTATCGCCGTTACGTGGCTGGTTACATCCCAGTCGAGGGTGGCAGGGAGAAGCTTTCTGGCCAATGGCAGGTACTGATTCAAGTAGCTGGCGTCGTACACGTCCCCGGGACGAAGCTTCCAGGCTGCGCGCAGACGGGCTTCCAGGCTGTTGTCGAGGCCGCGAAACTCGAGGTCGCCCATGTGATAAACCGGGCCTTCGGTCACCCGAAGCAGATAAGCGACGGTCGCGGCGGTCTCGTCGAAATTGGCGTCGACTTTGATGTTTGCGGTCACATAGCCGAGAGAACCATAAAGCTCCTGGACCGAGTGCAAGTCGTCGGCCAGTTGAATGGTATTGGCGATCTCTCCGACTTTGGCGTGAATGAGCGGTTGCAGCATAGGAGTGGCAATGCCTTGGTTCCCGATCCACTGCCAGCCCGTGAGCTTGTATTGGGAACCCGGCGTGACGGGGAAGGTGACATCCACGTAAGTTCGCGGACGCTGGTTGGAATCGAGCTCTGCATTGGCTGGAGTAACCACCTTTGGTTGAGGAGTGCCGCAGGAAGCTTTGAGAAAGCCGCGCTCCCGGAAGATTGGTAGCAACGAGTGCTCGACGAAATTGCCCATGTAATCGCGGGAGTATTCGCGATCCGTTAGCCTGCCGGCGGCGGCTTGCAATGCCGGCAATTCCGCCGCTCCAGCGCCGGGAAATTCGGCGTGATGAATGCGGATACTGACGCCGATAACGCTGTAGTCGATGGATTCGAGCTGGCCGTTCTTGTCGGAGGCGCGCTGGTATTGCACGTCGCCAGGAATTCCTTTTTCGACCAGCATGGCCTGGAGCACGTCAGAGACTTCGCCGGCTAAGCGACCATTGACCGGCAGTTCTCCGTTAAAGAGGGGCACGCGCTCGTGGATCGCCCGGCGGAGTTCATCTTCGGGGAACCAGACGAAATCAGCAAAGCGAGCGGGGGCGAACTTATCGGCATCGGTGACGTGAAATTCCAGCTTGGTGCCCTCAGCCGAGTACGTATATGCGAAATTGATGTCGCTGAAGGCTCCACTGTCGCCCAGTTGGCGAGCTGCTTTTTTGAAATCTTCATCATGGGCGATAGTGCCCACGGGCAATCCACTGGCCGCGGCAACTTCATCCGAAGTGAACCGCTTACTGCCGCTTACCGTCACCGATATGAGCTTGTAGGCGGTTGCAGGCATTGGCTGGCTGCCGGCCGAGGCTGCCTGGGCAAGCCCGGCAGAACTCAGTAAAGCGGCGAGACAGTAACCAAGCAGAAATTGCAACCAAAGCCGTGACAGAAGCCCATTCATCTACTTCGACCCGGACGCGCACATGGCGCCCGATTTGTGCTTTCGCGCAATGTCGATGAGCGCCAGCGCGGCGCGGCTGAGCGCCTTGTCCTTGCGAAACACGAGAGCCAGGTCGCGGCGCACTTGAGTGTCGGCCAGGGGGATAGCTGCCAGCGCGCCGGCACGGACGTCCTCCTGCACATTGGAGCGGGCGATAAAGCCCACGCCGACGCCCGCGGCTACAAAGCGCTTCAGCAGCTCGCTAGAATCTAATTCCATACTATAGTGCGGTTTCAAATGGCGCTCGCGAAACAATTCATCGAGCGCGTCGCGGGTGTGGCCGGCCTTGGGAAGAACCAGCGGAAATTTCGCGACATCGGCGACGTTAGCCGCTTTCATCTTCCCCAGCGGATGATGCGGCGGGGCGATGATGACGAGTTCGTCCTGATGGATCAGGACCACGGTGAGCCGGCTGTCTTTCACGGGAAGGGAAACGACACCGAAATCGACGGAATTGTCGATTACCGACTCGAGAATCTTGGCATAGTCCGCCCGCTTGATGCCGACGGAGACTGCGGGATACTGTTTCTTAAAGTCAGCGAAGACCTCGGGAAGAATGTGCAGGCAGGTGCCCTCATTGGCTCCGACCACGATGGCGCCACGAGGGACGTGTTCCATTTCGGCTAGTGTCGTGAGAAGGGCTTTGCGGGCGTCGACCGCGTCCTGCGCGTATTTCTGAAAGGCCTTACCCGCTGCGGTGAGAGAAACTTTGCCGCCGGAGCGGTCAAACAGCTTGGCGCTGACCTCGTCTTCGAGGGCTCGAATCTGGGATGAGATTGCGGGTTGAGTGCGGAAACGTTTCTCTGCTGCGCGCGAGAACGAGGCGTGGCGCGCTACCTCGAGAAACGTTTGCAGTTGGTCGAAGTCCATGAGGCATTGCCGGAAGGCGATTGCCCTTAGCCGGTCCAAACGGCACGGACAAAAGCACACGTACGTCGGGCCGACAAAAGTATACAGCCCGAG
>JASIKQ010000288.1 GCA_030049565.1 Candidatus Sulfotelmatobacter sp. | reverse complement strand
ACAGAATATCTCCAAACATATTCTCGGTGAGCAGCACATCGAAATCTATTGGCCGCTGCACCAGCGACATCGCCGCCGAATCCACGTACATGTGCGAAAGGTGCACATCAGGATAATCCTTTGCACAGCGCGTCACCACCTCGCGCCACAGCCGCGAGCATTCGAGAACGTTGGCTTTATCGACCGATAGAACTTTCTTGCGCCGCTTCGTGGCGAGTTCGAAAGCTACTAGCGCAATGCGCTCGATGGCGGACTCGTCGTACGTCATAGTGTTAGTGGCGACACGGAAACCTGGCTCGCCCGCAATAGTGCGCGGTTCCCCGAAATAAAGCCCGCCCAGCAACTCGCGCACAATCATCATGTTCGTGCCGCGGACCAGATCAGCACGCAGCGGAGAACAATCTTCAAGGGTGGGGAAGCACACAGCCGGGCGAAGGTTCGCATACGCGCCAAGCTCGCGCCGCAGGCGAAGCAGACCGGCTTCAGGCCGCAGATGATTTGGAAAATGATCGTACGCGGGATTTCCCACGGCTCCCAGCAACACCGCGGAAGATGAAAGGCAGGCTTTGATCGTGTCGGAAGGCAAAGGATCATTCGCGGCCGCAAGCGCCGCGCCACCGATGTTTTTGTATTGAAGTTGAAGTTGATGGCCGAATGCATCAGCAATCGCCTGCAGCACGAGAACGGCTTGCTCGATGACCTCCTGGCCAATGCCATCGCCGGGAAGAATGGTGAGATTCAAGAGCATCAGAAATTAATTTACTGGGAAACGAGAAGTAGTAGAAGACTCACTTCGGTTCCGATCCAAAACGAATCACCTTCCTCTGCTTCCTTCAAAGCGCACGGGCGCAGGTGGGGAATCGGTCACAGCGATCGACCGGTACTATACGCCAGATCGCGCTACACGCCCCAGAGATAGTCTTCCTGATCGTGATGGTGATCGCCGGGAAAAGGCATGGGCACGCCAAAAGCGTTGGGCTGCGCTGCCGCGGGAAATGGGCGATGCACTTCGGACGCTCCCGATGCCGTGGCCGCCGAGGCGGCGGTGGGCAGGGGTTCAAACAAAGGCGTAGCAGAGGCCGCCGGCTTGTGCGTCTCGCGAATTAATTCGAGCAGGTGATGATCTTCCACACGCTTGATCTTGTCGGCGAGGCGGACAAAACGCCGGTAAATATCGTCGAGGGCGCGGCGGTCAAACTGATAGCCAAGCTGTTCGCAGCGAATGGAGAGCGCGTGTCGGCCGGAGTGCTTGCCTAAAACCAGCGTGGAATCGGGCACTCCGACGGATTGGGGCGTCATGATTTCGTAGGTCAGCGGATTCTTCAGCACGCCGTCCTGATGGATGCCGGCTTCGTGCGCGAAGGCGTTGCGGCCAGTGACAGCCTTATTTGGCTGGACGGGCACGCCCGTGATCTCGCTCAACAACTGACTCGCGGGAAACAGTTGTTCGGAGGCGATGCCCGTAACGTAAGGATAGCGATCTTGCCGCACCCGCATGGCCATCACAATCTCTTCCAGCGACGCGTTGCCGGCGCGCTCGCCAATTCCGTTGATTGTGCATTCCACCTGCCGCGCCCCGGCTGCGATGGCAGCCATCGTGTTGGCGACCGCCATGCCGAGATCGTTATGGCAGTGCGCCGAGATGGTAACTTTCTCGATTCCCTTCACGCGGCGTCGAATGGTCGCGATCAACTCGCCGAATTCAGCCGCCACGGTGTAGCCGACCGTGTCGGGAATGTTAAGTATGGTCGCTCCCGCATCGATCACCGCTTCGAGCACCTGGCAAAGAAAATCAGGATCGGTCCGCGTGGCATCTTCGGGTGAAAATTCCACGTCGGAACAGAGAGATTTGGCGAACGCAACTGCTTCGTGCGCCTGCTTGAGGCACTCCTCGCGCGTGATGCGCAGCTTGTATTTCAAGTGAATGTCAGAAGTGGCAAGAAAAACGTGGATGCGGGGATGGGCAGCATCTCTTAGCGCTTCCCATGCACGCTGGATGTCCGGTCGGCAGGCCCGAGCCAAGCCCGCGATGCTGGGGCGCCGAATGGCGGCGGCAACAGCCTGCACGCTCTCGAAATCGCCCTCAGAAGCAATCGGAAAGCCGGCTTCGATCACATCGACTCCCAGCCGGTCCAGCTGCTGTGCCAGTCGCAGCTTTTCCTGGTGGTTCATGCTGCATCCCGGGGACTGCTCCCCGTCGCGAAGAGTCGTGTCGAAAATGATAATGCGAGTTTGCTCGGCCGCCATGAATTGTCCTTCTCGGAAAGAGGCTCGATGCCGCCTTCGACGAGCTTTAATCGTAACCAGTGAGCGGCGTGAAGCAAAACTAATAATTGTTGGGAAATAATTATCTTTACTACTATAATAAGATATACTAATATAAGATTAAGAGGCGATAAGAATCGTAAATATGGAGCTTTCTCAACTGGAAGTCTTTTTGGCGGTCGCCCGCGAGCATCGCTTCTCACGCGCGGCCGATAAACTTCACCGCACACAATCGGCGGTAAGCCAAACCATCCGCAAACTGGAAGACGAATTAGGCGAGGCGCTGTTCGACCGCTCCTCGCGTGAAGGCATTCTTACCGATGCCGGCCAGGTGTTGTACGACTATGCCGAAAGGCTGCTGAACCTCCGACAGGATGCCCACGAATCGCTCGCGGACTTGCGCGAGTTGCAAAAAGGGAGGCTGGTAATTGCGGCCAACGAATTCACCGCGCTGTATCTACTGCCGGTGCTCGCCGAATACCGCCGCTTGCACCCCATGATCAAGATCATCGTGCAGCGCGCGCTGGGCAGCCGCATTCCCGATGATGTAGTCCAGCACAGCGCCGAATTCGGAGTTCTCTCGTACCGGCCGGAAGATCCGCGCCTGCATTCGATTATGACCTATCTGGACGAGTTGATTCTGGTGGTGCCGCCACAGCATCCGTTGGCGTCGGCGCAGGAAGTAAGCATTCGCCAACTGGGCGTGGAATCGTTCGTGGCGCACATTGTCTCGTCTCCCTACCGCGACAAGGTCTTGCAGACATTTCAGAAGTACAAAACACCGCTGCACATGGATTTGGAATTGCCAACCCTGCAAGCCATCAAACAATTCGTCGCCCTGGGGAATGGGGTGGCGTTGATGCCGGAGATCAGCGTGGAAGCCGAAGTCACGCGGGGCGAATTGATTCGCGTGCCTGTGCGCG
>JASIKQ010000287.1 GCA_030049565.1 Candidatus Sulfotelmatobacter sp. | reverse complement strand
CGCCGCTTTGAAGCTGGACCCCGACAACGAATACCCGCAGCAGCGGCTGGCCGAGGCGTTGCGCTCCCCGGAGAATCAAAAGCTGGCCGATGTGCCGGCATTGCTGGCCGAATCGACCGAGATTCATCTTGAACCTCGACCCGAGCGGGCAACCTTTCACTACGATGGCGATTCTCGCGGCTTGTTCACGGAACTCGCCTCGGCCTTCGGAATAACTGTCGAGTTCGACGATTCGCTCAAGACGAGAACGGTTCGCTTCCACGTGGATGACGTTGATTTTTTCACCGCGCTTCGCCTCGCCTGCCGCGTCAGCAAGGCAATGTGGACCGCGATGGACAGGCATCAGGTCCTGATTGCCGAGGATACGCTCGAGAATCACAAGCAGTTCGACCGCATGGCGCTGGCAACTTTTTCTATACCGGGAGCGACCACCCCGCAGCAGGCGACCGAGATGGTGACCTCGCTGCGCAATATCTGCGAGTTCCAAAAAGTCAGCACGGGACAATTTGGGACGATCGAAGTACGCGCCCCCGAGACTATGCTGGCAGCCTGCACAAAGCTCGTAAGTCAGTTGAGCAGCGACCAGCCGCAGGTGGCCATCGATCTTGAGATCTACCAGATCAGCCATCAATTCACGCGCGAAATCGGCATGCACGTTCCCAATACCTTCAACGTCTACAACATTCCGGTGGCGGCGCTGGCGGCGCTGGGCGGGCAGAGCATTTCGTCGCTGGTGAATCAGCTCATTTCCTCAGGAGGCATCAACCAGGCGGGCAGCACGGCACTGTCGGGGCTGCTGGCGCAATTGCAGAGCCAGCAGACCGGAATTTTCAGCCAGCCGCTCGCGACCTTCGGCAATGGTTTGGGCTTCACGGGAGTAAGTCTCGATCATCTGACCGCCGCACTCTCTTTGAACGAGTCATGGGCGCAGAGCCTGAGTCATGTCACGTTGCGGGCCGAGCAGGGAAATGAAGCCACGTTTCATCTGGGCGAGCGATATCCCATTGAGAACGCCAGTTACGCTCCTATTTACAACTCCTCGGCGATATCTGCCGTGCTGGGAAATCAAAGTTATGTTCCGCCCGTGCCTTCGATCAGCTACGAAGACATTGGATTAAGCCTTAAGGCCAAGCCGGTTATCCATGGCGATCGCGAAGTGAGCCTGGCGCTTCACCTGGAAGTGCGCTCTCTGACTGGGCAGAGCGCCAATGGCATCCCTGTGATTTCCAATCAGGAATACGAGGGCGGCATTCGCCTAAACGATGGCGAAGGCGCGGTCATTGCCGGCGAGATTACGACCAATGACGAGCGGTCGATGGAGGGCCTGCCTGTGGTTTCCGAAATACCCGGCCTCAACTGGGCCCTCGCCGACAACACCCGCATGAAAGAATACGATGAATTGTTGATCGTGCTCACGCCGCACATCGTGGCCAATAGGGAAGTCAGCACGCCGGCAATCTGGGTGAATCAGCAGTAAGCGGGGCTTCTACTTCGCGTCCTTCGCCGCAAAATCAACCAAAGCCTTCAGCGTGTCGTTGGGAACGTTGGCGATGTTGCCGATGCTGCGGCCGTTGATGAAAAGAGTGGGCGTGCCGGTTACATTCACCTCTTTGCCGAGGGCGATAGAAGCGTCCACATGCGCTTTGGCTACGGGAGTGGCCGTGCAGGCAGCAATCTCTGAACCTTTCACGCCTGAGGCGTCAGCAATCGCGGTCAGCTTCTCATCGGCATTTTCGGCGGTGATGTCGGAATGCTGCGCATACGTGCTGGCGATAAATTTCCAGAAAGCCTCGTTGGATTTCTGGGCTATGCAGTCGGCGTAGTCAGCGCCTTTGGCGGCCCAGTTGTGCATCTCCAAAGGAAAATTCTGGAAGACGAAACGCACATTCGGTTCGGCGGCGATGAGTGCTTCGATGGTCGGCTGGGCGGCTTTGCATGCCGGGCATTGCAAATCGCCAAACTCAACGATCGTGACCGAAGCGTTTTTTGGTCCGCGCGAAGGGCCGGTGATACCTCTGTCGAGTATGTTCTTCACCGCGTCGTAGGGCCGCGCGCCGAAAGGAATCAATTCGCCGATGACCGCGTGTTTGCCGTCTGGGGTGATGTACAAACGGCTGAGCTGCTGTCCTTGCGGGCTGGCCAATACGACGTCAACCTCGGCGAGTCCAGCCGCCGTCGACGGCTTGATGGCGGAAATCTTCCAGCTTAATTGGCTATCGTAGCCGAAGGTTTGCTGTAAGAAGGAATCGACCGTGGCTTCCGAGGGTAGATTATCGGCAGTGGTGGAAGTCGCTTTGTCAGCGGGCCTGGCGCCGGCTGGGATGGCTCCCGCGGGGCCGGGGGCTGTAGTCTGGGCGACAGCCAAGGTGCAAATTATCAGAAGAATAAAAACTAACCTAGTAGTACGGCGCATGGTTTCCTTTCGATTGTGTCGAATGTTTCCAGAGTGATTGATTTTCAAATTTCATTTCTTGCGGCGATGGGAACACGGCGTCCGTATCCGAATGCCTTGGGAGAAATCTTGATGCCGGGAGCGGCCTGCTGGCGCTTGTACTCGGCACGGTCGACCATGCGAACTACCTGGCGCACAAATTCAAGCTCGAAGCCATGATCGGCGGCGATTTGTTCCACCGAGTGCGCTTCTTCGACGTAGTCCTCTAGTATGGCGTCGAGTACCTCGTAGGGCGGCAGCGAATCGCTATCCTTCTGGTTGGGCCGAAGTTCCGCCGAGGGAGGCTTTTCCAGCGTGGCCGCGGGTATGACGGCGCGGCGCGAATTTACGTAGTGGCTCAATCTGTAGACCAAAGTTTTGGGAACGTCGGAAATGACCGCGAGGCCGCCAACCATGTCTCCGTAAAGTGTACAGTAGCCGACGCCCAGCTCACTCTTGTTGCCGGTGGAAAGCACGATTGCTCCGAATTTGTTGGAGAGCGCCATCAGCAGCGTACCGCGCGCGCGGGACTGAATATTTTCTTCGGTAACATCTTCTGTGCATCCCGCAAAGACGTCGCGGAGAGTTTCTTTGTACGCTTCGTACACGCGGTTAATCGAGAGCAACTCGAAACGGATTGCAAGGTTGTTCGCCAGCTCTCGAGCATCGTCAATTGAACCTTTCGAGGAGTATGGGCCGGGCATGCCCACGCCAATGACGTTTGCTGGGCCGATGGCATCGGCGGCGATTACGGCTGTGAGCGCCGAATCGATGCCGCCGCTGAGGCCGATGATGGCTTTTTGAAATCCGCACTTGCGCATGTAGTCGCGCGTGCCAAGAACCAGCGCGGCGTACACGCTGGCTTCCTCGCCGGCGATTTGCTCGTGAATTTCGCCGCTGAGTGTTTTCGAGTCGAAATAGATCAGGTCTTCTTCGAACGATTTCCCCTGCGCGATGACTTTGCCCTCGGGATTGAGAACGATGCTGGAGCCATCGAAGACCAGGCTGTCGTTGCCTCCGATCTGGTTCACGAGCGCGACCGGAACTTTGTGCTGGCGGGCGATCGAGGCCAGCATGTCGCGGCGGAGTTCGCGCTTGCCGATCCAGAAGGGCGAAGAAGAAATGTTGAGCACGAAATTTCCGCCCGCGCGCACTAACGCCTCGACGGGATCGAGCGTGTAGAGGCGCTTGGGCCAAAACAGCTTGTCGTTCCACGCGTCTTCGCAGATCGTTAGCGCCATGCGGTTGCCGCAGAAGGAGAACAGTTGCTGGCTGCGGGCAGGCGCGAAGTTGCGCATTTCGTCGAAGACGTCATAAGTCGGCAGCAGCATCTTCGACTGCAGGAAGGCGATTTTGCCCTCCTGCAAAAGCGCGGCGGAGTTCATCACTGACTTCCCGGTTTCAGAATCTGCGGGCGTGACCAGTCCGCAGATCACGGCGATGCCCTGCGTCTCTTTCGCGATCCGCTCGGCGGTTTCTTTATTGCGAGCGACGAAGGATGGCCGTTCGACCAGATCGCGGGGCGGGTAGCCGCAGACGGAGAGCTCGGGAAAGAGAATCAGGCCGGCGCCATTGGACTGAGCGCGCCGGGAGAAGTCCACGATTTTGGCCGCATTACCGGAAAAATCTCCGACCGTCGGATCGATCTGGCCGAGGGCAATCTTCACAGCTTTAGTTTACGGCATGGGCAGGCTTCGGGCTTCCCCTGTCGGGCTTAGGAGCGAACATCTGATTCCGATCGGATCTGAACCAATTTCAGTGGCGCCGATTGCGCCTTCCGGTGAACATTCGGGAATCGTACCGCAGCGTCTCTGAGTCCCGCACAGAGAATTTCTTCAAGTTGGGACGCGCCGGACTGATCAGGCAATTACTTTCTTGGAGCGCGAAAATCGAGGGATTCAGAAGAGGCAGCGGTCTCCAAAATAGTTGGATTTAACCGCTCAAAATTCCCCCGGGCTTCTACGGT
>JASIKQ010000286.1 GCA_030049565.1 Candidatus Sulfotelmatobacter sp. | reverse complement strand
CTCAGCCGTGAAATGCCCGTGTTGCAGCGTGGCCGAGCCATCGAAATCCACGGCGCTGTCGTCACGCCGCAACGTGGCGTTGTGAATCGTGAGGCTGCTAAAAGAGGCTTGCAAGGATGCGGCAAAAGAGTCCCAGAAGGTTTGCAATGCAGGAGTGCGACTGGTCGCGGGAATGTTCACTTCAAATTTTTCGACCTGCATCCGGCCTGAAATTTGTGGGGCCGAGAGCGAGCCGCTCATGCTGCCACTGAAAGTGGCGCTGCCGCTCAATGCGACGGGAAGCAACTCGGGGCCGCGAATGACTTCCAGCAAGGGCAACCATTCGGAGACGCTGGAGGTGGAAACTAAAAGCCTCATGGCCGAAGCCTGTGACAGTCGGCCGGAAGCCTGGACACGGGAGAGAGGAGTTTCCACGGTAAATTGCGGCAGGTCGAGGCTGCCGGTAGCGGCATCATAAACGCCTTGAGCATGGCCCTTGAGTGGCAGTTGGCCGGGAGCAGCGTGCGCCGGGCGAATCAGGTCGAGAGTGAATTGAATCTCGGCGTCGGCCGCAGTTCCCTTCCAGCGCGCTTCCACTGTGCCCGATGCGGCAGCCGCAGGACGGAGGCGCGGCAAGGGGTGACGGCGGGTATTGAGCGCTGCGGCAAGTGCCTCGGCAGAAAGATCGCGTAAATGCAGCACCACGACCACGCTCTGAAATGCCGGCGGTCTGGGTCTGGCAACGCTGGATTTCCTGGAGGAAGGAGCGGCAGAAATGGTGGCGGTCTCCATTTCCCTTCGCACTGCAGGCGAAAGATGCTGCGCCGGGGCCAGCCACTGGTTCCATTCGGCGTCGCCGGCGAAGCTTCCGCCGAAGATCTTACCTTGCACTTTCGAAAGCTCGATTTGCTGATCGGTTACCGAATATCCCGCAGTTACCGAAACTCGCGAAAACGAAATTTGATCGTCCTGCCAGGCAAGATCATGCAGGGTCACCAGACCCTCAGTCGCGAACTGCTCGAGCGCCCACTGGCCACGGCCCTTTACTTCCAGCACGCCGCCCTGAAGGTCCTGTCGGCGGGCGACGGAAGCTGCATCGGCGAGATCGATTTGCCCGTCGTACAGCCCTTGAAAATGAGGCCGGCGAAAATTGCTGACTTCTCCACTGGCCGAGAAATGGGAATGGCCGGAATTCCATTGCAAAGAGGGGATCACAAGCGAGTTCGAGGCGAGGCTGAACTGCATCGCTGCCATCCAGGCAAAGGGGCGGAAGTTGGGTAGCTTAGTATCCACCAGGCCGACCGAAAGGCGGCCATCGTAGCGGCGGTGAAGAAATGAATAATCCATCTGCACAGACACGTCGCGCGCCTTGCAGTCTAACGGCAGCTTCTGCTCATCCCACAAAATCTGGCCGCCGCGCATTTCGAGGTGATCGATGGAAAGGGCAAAAAGCCGTTCGATGGCTGACTCTGGTGTTAGCGTGCCCGCTTTTCTCCCCGGAATATTTGGCGTACCATCCGCATAAAAAGCCACGTGCACGACCGGTTGCTCGAGGGTGACCTGGAAAAATGACAGCTCGGAGCGAAGCAGCGAGCTGATCTTCAACTGGGCAACGATGCGGTCCACGTGAGCCAGAGGGACGTCGCTGGCTGTTTCCCTGCCGTGAATGGTGAGGCCGCGGACGTCAACCTGCAGACGGAATGGGGTGGTGTGGATGCTGCCGATTTCGGCGCGGCCTCCGGAAAGGCGCTCCAGTTCCGCAACCATGCGCCGCTTTACCAGCGACTGAAAAGACTCGGTGTGAACGTAGACAAAAAGAGCGAGAACCGCGCAGGCAAAGACGGCCGCCAAGATGAGCAGGTACTTCCACCAGCGGCCAGTTCGCGCCGGTTTGGAAGAATTGTCGCTCATTGGGTTTGCGCTCCGGTCTCACCGGCAGGAAGCCCCGCACCAGGAATGCTGACGTGGCCTTCGGAGCGCAATGTGTGTAGCCATGACACGAGCAACTCGTCGACTTTTTGCTCGGTGAGCAATTCGCGAATTTTGCCAGATACTTCAGCGAGCGGAACTTGTGATGCTCCCGACTGCTTTAGCTGGGGCACGAACTGATCGCGATAGTAAGCCTCGACGGACTTGGAATCGATTTCCACTTTGGGGCGAAGCCGCGCATCGACCAGCCGCATGAGCTCAATCTGCCGCCGCAGGTGAGCGAGAAAATCCTTTCCGGTAAGTTGATATCGTGAAAGAACCGATCGCCAGCCCTCATCGGTTGCGGCCTCTGGATACAGTTTGCGTATCTCGCTGGCGCGTGTGGCGACGTCGGCATCGCTTGTCTGCCCTGGCTCAGAGGTCTTCATCTGCTGCCCAAGCAACTCCTGATCGATGAGCCGGTCGAGAACGGCGCGACGTTCCCCCTCGTTGAAATCGGAGAGCTTGCGGTTGCCGGACAGTGCCTCAAAGCACATGGCCTCATCCCAATCGGATTGCAGGATGATGCGGCCATTGACGGTCGCGACAATGCGGTCGATCACTTCGCCGGAGGCCGCTCGCGCGGCAAGAAAGAATATCGGCAGCACAATTGCGCAGGCAAGGGTGATGTGTAATTTGTCTGAAAATTTCATCAGAATGGCTGGCCTATGCTGAAAAATACATTAAATGGGCGCAGGCGCTGGACTTCAAAATTCGTCGCCTGACCGGCGGTTGGACCGGTGGTTGAAAATTCAG
>JASIKQ010000285.1 GCA_030049565.1 Candidatus Sulfotelmatobacter sp. | reverse complement strand
CGACCTCGAAGCTTCCTTCCAGAAGATTGAAAACCGGTTTCCAGTACACGCTGGTGGACTCCATCGCCACGTGCGTGCACCCCGCCTGCGACAGCCACTCGTGCAGCCTCAGCAACTCCGCGGTCGTCGTGCCGAATCGTCGCACCTCGGTCTTCGCCCGTCGACCCTGATGCAACCGCAAGCACACGACCACCGATTCCTTGTGAACATCGATTCCGCAACAGCGCGGATGAATCAGTTCCATGGCACACCTCCAATCGCGAGACGGGCCGGAGAGTGCCACAGTGTGAGAGTTTACCTGGCGTGCTCCTCTTCCATAGAGTGAGGGCTACAGTGTGGGGTGCCTGAGGCGCGGCACTCGGGTCCATTTTGTTCCGGGCTCAATGGCGCCAGTAACCTTCGACCTTAGCCCGGCACGCTCGCGCTCCGCAGCCTACCACTTTCATCCCTTTGCGGGTGGGCGGCAGACCATGTCCATTTTGTTAGATGTTCTAAGTAAGAAACTAGACAAACTGCATAACTAAAGTTTCCCTGGTGCGGAATCCTCTGCAACTCCCGGCAACTTTTCTTTCGGAAAACGTTAAGGTCGAATCGTCGAGCGTTGCGGGAGAGTGCTTCGTTTGGCCGTACAGACTGAGCGCGTTATGGCGCCCAGGTCGGTCCTCTGGGGTGACAACCCTTGCAATTGTTGAGCGGAAAAGCGACCTTGCCGTGGCAGGCGCCGCAGAAGCGGCCTTCGATGTTAGAGAACATTGAGTAGCGTGCCGTGCCTTTCTGGGCAGCGGGGAAGATATCAGGATGGCAAAGTTCGCATCCGTTCCAGACCACGTGCTTTTGGTGAGAGAAGAGAATGGGATGCACCCAGGAATCCTGCGCCTTAATGGAGAAATCGCCGCGGCGCGGCATGGGCGGCCGCTTAACAGATAATCCTTCCACAAAGTCGGCCGGCTTTATGACGCCGGTTTGCTCGGCCTGCTCCCAATCCACGCCGTAAATTCCCTTGGGAAATTTGGCGGTAAATTTGTGGTATTCATACTTCCTTACGCCCGGCTTGCCGAGGGAGTGGCAGCGATCGCATTGGTTGTTCTCGGGCGCATCGGAGCAGGAGGGAAAGATTGGTCTTCCCTCGAATAGTTTCTTGCCGTCGTGGCAGGCGCCGCAATGGAAGCCTTCGCGGTTGGTGGCGGCGGTGATGCCGGTGGCGTTCGCCTCCATGGCAAATCCGACATCGACGTGGCACAGCCTGCAGGTAAAGTGGGAGCGGTGCAGCCAATGATCGAACACCACCGGCCCTGGTCCAGTCGCAGAGTGCTTGTCAAAAACGACCTTGCCGTATTCAGAAGGTTCGGGAGCGGGGTTGGGCAGGTAAATCTGCGCTAGGACGGTGCTGCCGAGGAGCAACATTATGGCCGCCAGAATGAGCAGAACAAAAAGAAGCAGCGAGCATTCATTTCTTCTCGTTTTTCTTGCCATCGGGCTCTTTACCATCGGGGTTTTTTGCATCGAGCTCTTTTGCATCGAGTACGTAGGCATAGACGCCTCGGCACACTCGCAGCCTTTCGGAGTAAACCTTCTTCCTGGTTTCGTCGAGCTTTTGGATTTGCGGCAGCAGAGCGTCGCATCGGCGGATTAGTTCCGTGAGTTCCTCCTGGGAGAAAGTCATGGCGTCCTGAGTTTTCGAGCAAACATCACTGAACTCTTTGTGCCAAGGCTCCTGCGCCTGATCTGATTGCGAAGCCGATGATTGGGGCCTAGGAGCGCCGGCCGCCGGAACCGTAAGCCCCATCACCAGCAGTGCTGCCGCGATGGCCTTTGCTTTGAACATACGTTCCTCGCGGCTAGACCGGTTTGGAATGGCAGCGCTGGCAATCGGTCAGCGGAAAGGCCACAGTGGTATGGCACGCTCCACAGGCTTTCCCCTGCGAGATATCGACCATGGTGTAATGTGTTGTGCCACGCTTTACTCCCATGAAGATATCGGGATGGCAGAGTTCGCATCCGTTCCAGTCAGTGTGTTTCTTGTGAGAGAAGATAATGTCGGGCATGCCCTCAACTTTGGGATTGAGCGCGAAATCCTTCTGTACGGCCAGAGCGTTCTTCTGGATGGAAACGCCCTCGAGAGAGTTACCGGGTTTGATCAGCCCAAGTTGCTCGGCTTGTTCCCAATCGATGCCGTTGCCGAACCGCTCTTTAGGCAAGGGCTGACTGAACTGGAAGAAATCGTAGGCGGAAGCAACTTTCAACCCGTAGGAATGGCACCGTTCGCATCGCCTCGCGTCTTGCGCGGTTGTTACCTTGTTTGAGCAGGCTTGAAATACCGGTCTTCCGTCAACCATGGTTTTTCCGTTGTGACAGGCGCCGCAGTAGTAGCCGCGCTCGTTATCAAGGGCGGTAATATTGGTCGCACCGGCTTTCATAGCGAAGCCGACATCGACGTGACACACTCTGCAGGTGAACTTGGAACGATGGATCCAATGTTCGAAGACGACCGGGGAAAGGTCCGAGTTATTGGAGTAGTTATTGATGATCACGCGGCCGTATTCGTAGGGTAGAGGTCTTTTCTTCTTGATGCCGGTTTGACCTGAACTTTGGCCGCAGAAGAGCAGTATCAGTGACATTGCAATGAAGGCTGCCTTGTTCATCGAGGGCCTCCCGAACTTTGCTTTATGGCATTGTGTCCACGCGGTTGCGCTGCCTTGGTCCTGTCCGGGTGCACCGCTCCAGCACGGACCCTCACACGAACCCAACATAATGTTCCGTCGAATGCGAAGGCACCGCAGTGAGTCGAGTCACAGTTCACCGTGACAGCCGGGCAAGAAACCGACTTGCT
>JASIKQ010000284.1 GCA_030049565.1 Candidatus Sulfotelmatobacter sp. | reverse complement strand
GACCGGCACGCTAACCCCGCACGCGGATGTCGAGTACCTCGTTGAAAATAAGCCAAAGGGTTCCATCGTGATGGTGGATGAAGCTTATATCCATTTCTGCGACGCGCCCTCGACGATCGACCTGGTGAAGGCGGGCAAGGATGTTGTGGTGCTGCGCACTTTTTCGAAGCTGTATGGCATGGCCGGACTGCGCTGTGGCGTGGCGGTTGCGCGTCCCGATCTGCTCAAGAAAATCTTCGACGCTGCGGGCTGGAACTTCATGCCCATCACTGCTGTGGCCGCCGCAACCGCCAGCCTCAAAGAGCAAAACCTGGTCGCCGAACGCCGGCGCATCAATGCGACCATCCGGCAGGAGACGTTCGAATGGCTCGAGCGGAACAGGTACTCATACATTCCGTCTGAGTCGAATTGCTTTTTGCTCGATACCAAGCGTCCGGGAAACGAAGTGATCGATGCCATGGCGGCGCAGAAAGTATATGTCGGACGCATCTGGCCGGTGATGCCGACGTGTGTGCGCATCACAGTTGGGACGCGCGACGAAATGCAGCAATTCCAGGCGGCGTTGCAGAAAGTCATGCGCGGGACTACGGCGTTTTTCGCGCCATTGGCGAGTCCGATGCAAAATCGGCGCAGGAACGGGGTGCCGTTGCCGTCATAGGCACCGTGCGCGGAGAAAGCCGACCATGCCCTTTCTGAACACCGGCAATCTCGATGTAATTGAACCCCTGCCGGGGTGGCATGGACGTTATTTTCAATCGGCGAATATGACATTTGCGCATTACGAATTCACACGCGGCGCATCGATTCACGAGCACTTTCATCCGCAGGAGGAAGTCTACGAAGTTGTCGAGGGCGAACTCGAGATCACGATTGACGGCGTGTCTGAAGTCGCGCGGCCGGGAGTCGTTGCGATTGTTCCGGCGAACGCGCGGCACTCGGTTCGGGCGCTGAGCGACGGGAAAGCAATCATTGTCGACTATCCGCTGAGAAACGAGATCGCGAAGAGGGAAGCGAAGTGAACATTATTACTGTGGCGGATCTTAGTAGGCTGCATTAATCGTAGACCGTGTTAATCCACTGATTCCCGCCAACTAACGGTTCGCCGTTCTTTGCTGCTCTTGTGAGCCAATAGCAAGGCGCGCATGGTTCGCAACGCCTGCTCTGGAGTGACTTCCGGCGGCGTTTTCTTTTCGATGGCGTCGCGGATGTTGGCATAGAAGGCGCGATAGTCTCCACGCTGCGTTTTCACTCTCACGGCCGGCTCGCCAATGACGGTAAGCATTCCCCATTGCGCTTCCGAATCTTCGCCCCAGTCTTTACCCCAATCGATGCCGGGCGGAACGTCGCCCGCCCGCAGGCGCGGCTCCTGTGGGTCCATGCCATATTTCACGAAGGATCCTTTCGTCCCGTGAATTAAGAAATGCGGGCCGGGAGCGTAGGCGATCATTCGCGCCCGCACTGTGGCACGCAGCCCGGGATATTCCAGGCAAACATCGAAGGCATCGTCGACCCCGGACGCCTCGCGCTGGCGGAAAGCTGAGGCGGTGATCGATTGCGGCTCGCCGAACAACACAAGAGCCTGATCGATCACGTGCGGGCCCAGATCGAACAGAACTCCGGCGCCGGGATGGTCGGGCCGCTCGCGCCAGGCGTTGGGTTTGGGCTGAAGACGAAAACGGTCGAAGCGGCATTCATATTCGGCAATGCGGCCGATCTTGGCCGACCGAATGATCTCTTTGACGGTGGCAAAATCGCCATCGAAGCGGCGGTTGTGATACACGGTGAGCACGCGTGCGCGCTCGGCCGCAATGCGGACGAGTTCCTCGGATTCTTTCAGAGTTGGCGTGAATGGCTTGTCGACCACCACATGGCGGCCGGCCAGCAGGCAAGCGCGCGCCAGTTCGAAGTGCGTGTCGTTGGGCGTGGCGATGACGCAAAGCTGAATCTGCTCATCGGAGAGGAAATTGTCCAACGTGCGGGCGATGCGAACTTCCGGATATTTTCGCCTGCTTCGGACCCGCGACGCTGGAGAATGCAGGCCAATTCCACGCCACGGACCGCGCGAATTACAGGCGCGTGAAAGGCCTGTCCGGCCACGCCAAAACCGATTAATCCTGCCCGCAGCATCGGCGCCTCCCTGATCACCAGCCCTTTTCTACTACAGGAACTCCCGCCGTTTACAGCATTTTGCCGATTTTGCGGCGGCCCTTCGATGTTTATAAGCAGAATAGCTTGCGGAGTGAAGCAGGCGCGCCAGGCGATTCGGAGGTGATGATGCGATTCGGACCGTTTCTTGGAATTGCTTTATTGTTGCTCTTTGTGTGGGTTTTGAGCTTCGTTCTGTTTCATGTGGCCAGCGGCTTGATTCACCTGCTGCTGTTGTTTGCGGTGATTTCGTTCGTGGTCCATCTGTTTACGGGAGCGCGGACGGCGTGAGTTTATTGGGGCCAGACCGAGTGATCAGAGCTAACCGGCTCCTTCCTCGCTCAGGGCTGGCCTTGGTTTTGCAGGAGCCATCATCTCCCGGCGGGTGCGTTCAACTCCGGGCACGCCGGGAGATGTGGCTATTGTGGGGCACGATCCTTCAGGCGGCGAACGAATTTCAATCCTGACCAGACTTCGGTTACGGCACACACCTTCACGTCCACCAAGCCGCCCGCCAGACCGATTTCGCGGACGATGTTCTCGTTGAGATCAGTTGAGACTCCGGAAGCCTTTTTTGGCCAGCTCACCCAGAGCATGCCTGCGGGAGCGAGAGAGTTCGCAATTGCGGCAAATTGTTTTTTCAAGTCGCTTCGCGAGCTGGCGAAAAGCATGGCGAAATCGAGTGAATTACTGCGCTGGACTTCTTTGCACTCCGCGAGGGCCTGATGCAGTTCGCGGCGCACCTCGGCGGGGAGGTTGTTCAAGCGCACGCGGAAGCCCGGCTTAATGCCGAGTTTCTTGGGAAGCGGGGTGCCTGAATATCCGGGCATAGGAATAGCCTTTCTACCACAGGAGTCGCTCGAGGCACCCCCAAGTCGCAATTGGGGATGAAAAAGCCAAAGAAAAACTTCAAACACGGGGCATCCGGGATTTCACAGGCTAACCGTAATGGATCTGACTGCCGTTTCTCTACTGCAAGGGAGCGTAGTAGCCG
>JASIKQ010000283.1 GCA_030049565.1 Candidatus Sulfotelmatobacter sp. | reverse complement strand
CACTTCATTCAGAGCATCGATTGCAACGCTTGATGCCAGATCGAATGTATTGCCTCCCAGATACGTTGAATATAAGAGCGATGAGCCATCAGTCGAAATCTTGCTCACAAATCCGCTAAATGGCCCCGGCTGCTGGCCCTGGTACGGCTGCACCACCGGAAAATTACTCGATTGGGTGCTTCCGGTGACGTACACTTCGTTTTCGCTATCCAGTACCAGCGCGTATCCATAATCCTGACTGTTGCCGCCGATATAATCGGCGTAGATAAGATTTGATCCGGTGGCGTCTAGCTTGGCGACAAAAACATGGTCTGTACCTGGAGAAAGTGTTCCCAGATTAGCTAAAGGGAAGTCCGTTGAATCTGTAAAGCCGGTTACATAGACGTTTCCGGAATTATCAACCGCGATGCCGGTCGGCTGATTTGTGCCGCTTCCGCCGAGAAAGGTCGAATAGATCAAGACCGGATCGATCACCAACGGCTTGCTCGAATCATAGTGCGTCACTTCGAAGCCAACGTGCGTTGCGTCCTTTATGGCGTACCCGCCATCGACCGGTATACGCTGGCCATTAAATTCTTGGTAGACGATCGGATTCTGAAAGCGGAGTTCGCCGGCGGTTGTGGTTAGAGCCAGGTTGCCATCAGAATCTAAGCGAACTTCGGTAGCCCCCTGAATTTCGAACTGAATCATGCGGGGATCGGCGCCCGGCGAGACGGAAAAATCGTATTCCAGTTGCTGATGATTGCCGTAGTAGATCAGATCGATTCCGGGATAGACATTCTTGTAGCGGACTCTTGCGTACGTCGGTACTTTTGTACGCCACTGCGCAGGGTCATTCCCGATAAAGTAGTTGACGCGGCCCGATTGCATTTCTTCGCCCACAGCCACAGGGTTCTTGTTGGCGCCAAGCAGGCGGAACGTAAGGGTCGTGCTCTGCGGATAGGGTGCCGATTGACCCTTCGCCGCGGTGGGCCGCAGAGTCAGTACCATTCCGTCCGTGGTCAAGAATGCCGTGTACCCCTTGCCGCGAGAAAGAAAATTGACCTGGTTGCCAGTTTGGCCATGATTTGCCTCAAAGCTCAGCGGAAGCCTGCTATAAATCGCACTACCCGACACGCTACTCGAAGCTCCCTGCGCGGTGGTTGGTTGCTGCGCTGGCGACACTGACGCCACCATGAGCACGGCAAGAAGCATCGGAACTAAGGATTTGGATTGCATATTGGTCCCCTTGAGTTCAAATTGCGGCAGGAGGGCTGCCAAACAAATCGGCACTTAGGAACAATGCAGCCCTGAGGCCAAATCTGACCTCGACCTCGCGATGCCTATAAGACCTGTAATTTCTGAAGGTTAGAAAAAACTTATGTGGTGACGCTTGAACCATCTAATTGCAGGTAGCCGTCTGGTTTCCAGACTTTATCCGGTCCGCGGACTACTCCGGAAGCCGCAAAACTAAAGTAATTCCGAAGAGCAATTCCGAATAGAAAGCAAAGAGGTTGAATCTACGAGAACGGCTTACTGGGCTGTTGAGAGTTCTGCAAAACCGCGAAGTTCAAAGGGTTGGCTCGTTGACACCTCGCACTATCGACGTTCGCGTAATTGCCGCTACGCACCGCGACCTGAAGACCATGGTGCGCGAAGGTCGCTTTCGGGAGGATCTCTACTACCGCCTTGCTGTCGTCGAGATTGCGCTCCCGAGTCTGGCTAGTCGCCGAGAGGACCTGCCTCTTCTGGAACGATACTACATTGAGAAGTTTGCTGCGGAATACAACAAACCGATCATCGGCATAACGCGTCGAAGCCAGACTCGAATGGCAGCTTACAGCTGGCCGGGAAACATCCGCGAACTCGAAAACGTGATTGGAAACGCGTGCATGATGGCGGAAGGAAGTCTCATCGACATTAGCGATCTTCCCGAAAGTTTGCGGGAAACCGCGGACGTCAGCGCTACGACTGACGAGAATCTGTTATCGCTGGAAGAAGTGCAAAGGCGGCATGTGTTGAAGGTGTTAGACGCCGTGGGTGGACACAAGGCGCGAGCTGCGGAAATTCTTGGTATCGGCCGCGCCACCATCTATCAGTTGCTCTCAAGAATGAAAATCGAGGAGAAGAGAGGCGCAGCGCAATCCTGACTCAGGACGAATGTGCGGCATAAGACTGAAACCAGGGACTGCTTGCGGCCCGGTTCGTAGCCAGCAGTGTATCTATCGTTTGTAGGTCCGCAGGTTTTGAGAACAGATACCCTTGTCCTAACTCACATCCGATTTTACGCAATAGGTCGAGCTGACTGCGATTCTCAATGCCTTCGGCAACAACCTTTAATCCGAGATTGTGAGCAAGGGAAATAATGATACGAACGATTTCCTGAGTATCGCGATCGCTGTCCATGCGGGAGACGAACGCACGGTCAATTTTTAGCGTATCCACTGGAAAACGCTGCAAACGGCTGAGAGAAGAATATCCAGTTCCGAAGTCGTCGATGTCGAGATGCACCCCTAGAGCTTTCAATTGTGAAAGAACGGTGCCAGATCGCTCGGCGTCGGCCATGGCAATTGTTTCAGTGATCTCCAGATCCAGGCATCCTGGATCTACACCACTGCGCTGAATCGCGTTGCCAATCTGCGCTGCCAGATCAGGCTGGGCAAATTGTTTTGGGCTGACGTTAACACTCAGTCTCAGAGGAGGCTCCGAAGGATATTGTTTCTGCCACTCTCGGAGTTGCTGGCAGGCCAGTAGCATCAGCTCTTGATTGATCGCGATGATCATTCCGGTTTCATTCGCAACTGGAATGAAATCATTGGGCATAACTATCCGGTCGGGGCGATGCCACCGGCTCAAAGCTTCAAAGCCCACAATGACCCCACTGCTCAACGAAACCACCGGCTGATAGTAGACGAGGAACTCGCCTAATTCGAGCGCCTTGCGCATGTCCGTTTCCAGTTGAAGGCGGAGCAACGCCCCTCGATGCATCGCAGTATCGAACACTTCAAAACGCGCCTTGCCGGTGTGCTTGGCGCGATACATGGCAATTTCCGCGTCGCGCAACAGATCTTCAGCACTACCGCTGTCGCTGCCGCCGAAAGCAACGCCAATACTGGCGGTGATTACAATCTGCTGGTCCGCTACTTCGAAAGGCGCCGCCAATCTTTCCTGGATACGCTCGGCGACCCGCACCGCGTCACTGGCATCGCGAAGTTCTTCTACCAGGACAGCAAATTCATCTCCGCCCGGACGTGCCAGCGTGCTGTCGCCGGTCGCGTCACCTCAATCCGCTAGCGGCGCACGCGAAACAATGTCGGCGCGGCGAAGACAAGCTGTCAGGCGCTGGGAGATTTGCAACAAAAGAGCATCACCGGCAGTATGTCCCAAACTGTCGTTAATTACTTTGAAGGCATCGATATCGACAAACAGGACGGCGAACTTAATATTCGCGTGGCGACGCGATAACGCAAGTGCGCGGCCCAAACGTTCAAGGAAGAGTACCCGGTTTGGCAAGTTCGTAAGGCCGTCGTGGAAAGCGTTGTGAGCTAGCATTTCCTCCATGCGCTTGCGATCGGTAATATCACGGTTGACGATGACTAATCCTTCATTCTCGCCATTCGGTCCAAGTATGGCGCTGGCTGTCGATTCTAGGACACGCCACGAACCATCTTTGTGGCGGATGCGGTATTCGAGACGCTCGCCGCGACCCGTTCGTCGTGCTTTTTCCGCTGCTTCCAACACACGAACGCGGTCATCAGGATGAATCTGTTCTAAGGGGGAGGTCATGCGCAATTCTTGCTGGTTGTAGCCGAGAACTTTGGAATACGCGGGACTGTTGTACAGCCGATTTCCGTCCTTGTCTACCAGAGCAATCATGTCTGCGGCATTCTCACTGATCAATTGGAAGAGACGATCGCGCTGCGCCAACTGTCGGCGCACTCGTTGAAGCTGCAGATGCTGATAGATGGTGTAGAGGTCGAACAAAAGAACTAAAGCGGCTAGTGCCCGAACCCATTCCCTCAGGGTTAGAGCATAGGCCTTGTCAGCGGGAAGATGGAAACCGGGAAACGTCAGAGAGAGGATGCCGAATGTAAGAACCAGCGTGACTGCGACGGCGAACCCCCAGAGCCACCACTCGCGTCCCTCGATCTGGCGGATGCGGATTATCCGCTCGGCCGTACTCGCACCTGGGATTGACTCATGCTCATTCATAGACGCGGTACCATACTCTCGAAGTTAACAAGGGGAAGGTCTTTTATATCTGTCAAGCACAGGTCGCAGCAGAAGAAACTGGCTTTCATCCGCCCATTTTCTGTCACATTGCAACCAATGGCCGCTTTACGCGGCACTTCTGCTTCAACCAGTCATGCAGAATGCTTAGATCGACGGGAGGAATCCGGACGAATTCACAGCCAGCCGCACCGTATTGACGGGTCCATAAGACTTTGGCCTCGATGAATATGGAACGCTCGGCACCGGGGAGCAAGAGATGAAAAGACAATCGAGTGCCAATTGCCAACAGCTCCTTTGTTATCATGCCAATCCCTCCATCGCCTACATCCACGATGGTGATGGGGATGGTTCGACCGTTCTGGTCGTCAGCCCGCACGGAGGTCATCAGAGCGTATCGTGCATGACGGCGATGATCCCGCAGCATTTTCGTATAAGCGGTTTTTACCGACTGCGCACAGGATTCGCCTGTAAGCGGCTTGCGAATTGCGAGATGTGCACCCGGTACCGGTCGGTCCAGCTCTGATACTGCAATCACAGTTGCTTTCTGCAGTTGAATTTTGCACAGATTTCGTACGAACTCCTCTGTCGTCTCGTCGTAATCCACAATGATCAAATCCGTGCTGCCTTGCGCCAAATGCTCCGACGCCTTTGAGGAAGTGAAGCAAACATTAGTGGCAATGGAGAAATTGTCCAGCACTCGATTCATCACACAGACCACTCCAGGATCGCGGGAAACGAGAACACACTCAAATGCCATATCTGCGGTCATGAGTACCTCACGCTCACGCGGCTGACTAAATCCTGCACCTGCAAAGGTAGCGGTCTCAGTCCGCTTTTGTTCCCCCGTAGGGCCTGTACGCCTAGGGAACCCCGGACAAGCCGTGCGATGTATTGCCCCCTCGACTCGTCCCGGCCAACTGAGACCCTACCTAAGCCGACTCACCACCGGATAAGAGCTTCTCTCATTCATCCGGTCAGCCGGCTCTTGGTCATAAGTGCATCCGGATGGCCAAAGCGATTACGCAATGTAAATCCTTCTTTTTGTTCGAATTGAAGTTCTTGTCGGATGGAATTATGTCTGCAATCCGGACACGTTCTGTCTTTCGGCAGATCGAAACCGTGGTCAGTTTCTCAAAAACCACCCCTATATAACGCCGATATAGCGTCAGATGCAGTGTTTACCCGGCAGACATGAATCCAGAACCTGGATCGATTCTCGCAGCTCTTGAACTGTCGCAGTTCGCAAGCTGAACAAAACGCGGCAAAAACGAATTTGCCGCGTTTGGCCTTCCACCTGCACAAACCATTGCGAGGGTGATGTTATGACAGAGCAAATACATCTTGATGGCCTGCTTCTCACAAAAGACGAACAGGTAGTTTCTGTGATGAATCAGATTTTGGGCAGCTTTGCCATTGATACGCAAGTTTGCGGCGAAATCGACTCCGCTTTGGATGCAGTTAACCACCGTCGCCTTGATACTGTAATCGTCGACTGGGATGGCGTAACCGATCCCACGCGCGTGGTCCGAGCTGCCCGCAAATCCTCGCCCAACAGCAACTCGACAATCGTGGCAATGGTCAATGCCGGCTCGGAAACCCATGCCTTGCTCGTGGGTGCCAACTTTATGATCCTAAAGCCAGCCGATCTCGACCATGCCAATCGCTGCATGCGCGCAGCGTATGGAACCATGCTGCAGAATCGTCGCAGGGCGGCTCGCGTGTCAGTCGATCTGCCAGTAGTAGCCAGAGTCGTCGATGCAGGCGGCATCGAAGCCAGAATCAGCGATCTCAGCGTGGGAGGTATCGCCCTACAGTGCAAACAGCCACTACAACTTAACCAGGAGGTTTTGGCTCAGTTTTCTTTACCCGGCTATCCCGATGTTATTCACGTAACCGGCAAAGTGGTGAACGCGAATGCAACCGGCCGCACTGGGCTGCGCTTTTCTTATGTTCCTGAACACGATCTGAACCTGCTTGAGAATTGGTTGGCAGTAGAGTTGGCCAAACTGGAAAAAGCCGAGATGCCGGCCTACGATGTGAGCGAATGCAGCAACTGAACCTTGCAACCTTTAACCTGAAACCGGCTACCGAACCCCAAATGAATCGCGTCCTTGTTGGTTCTCCCAAGATACCGATGTGTAAGTGAACGATATTATCAAGGAGACCGAGAAGGTTTCTCGCCGGTAACGATACGCTATCTCCCCCTACCGAAGGCTGCCGCTGGCAGCACATTTTCCTATACGTACCTCTTCCCCCTACGCGTTTCTCTTCCGCGCCTATACGTATCTCTTCCGCGCAACGCCCGTTGGTACAGCATCAAATGCTAGGGAATAAAAAGAAACAGCTGTAATCGGTGGATATCAGCCCAAAGACTTCGCAGATGCAATATCGGCACCTACCGTCCGACATGGATAATAGGTGACTCGATAAAATGTGGTGCCGGGAGGGGGAATCGAACCCCCACAG
>JASIKQ010000282.1 GCA_030049565.1 Candidatus Sulfotelmatobacter sp. | reverse complement strand
ACTGGAAGGTGAATCTTGGCGTGCTGGTTCTTGCCGTAGTGCTGCTCATCTCGATCGTAGCGGTGGTTGGTTTTCTAATTCTGCCGTTGGCCATTCATGGCGGACGCCACTCGCCGCTTCCATTGCTTTATTTCGTCGCTGTCGGACTGGCCTACATTCTGGTTGAGATCGCTTTCATTCAACGCTTCGTACTTTTTCTCGGACACCCTACCTACGCACTCACCGTAGTGATTTTTTTGTTAATGCTCTCAAGCGGTTTTGGCAGTCTTCTCTCGCGCCGCTGGCTTCGCCGCCCCGAAATGGCTTGGATGCCGCTGACGCTGTTAATTCTCGCTCTGATTGTGAATGTGCTCTTCCTTCCGCATGCGCTGGCGGCATGGGTAAGATTTGGATTCGCCTACCGATTGCTGATCAGCGGATTTCTGCTGGCCCCGCTGGGGCTAGCCATGGGAATGCCTTTCCCGACGGGCCTTCGAGCGCTGGGCGCACCCAGCAATACGGCAAGTCACGACGATAATTCCGTGGAGTGGGCGTGGGCCATGAATGCCGCGGCCAGCGTGCTTGGCTCGGTGCTGGCCATGGTAATTGCCATCCAATTTGGTTTAAGCGTGACGCTCGCCTGCGGAGCCGCGGCCTATTTTCTGGCGCTGGTCGCTCTGCCCATTCTGCAGCGGCGTTCAATTAAACCAGCGAACACAGGGTAATAAGGAGAACCCGCTGCCATTTTGTTATGATTTTGCGTGGGGCGGGGCGTGCCTTTGTACGCTACCGAGAACCCCACCGTCGAGGACACCTTTTGCCGAGCCAGAAGCAGCTCAAATGGTCGCAACTCCGTGTCGGCATCACCGTGATCTTCGCCAGCATCGTGCTGGCGCTGCTGTTGTTCCTCATGTCCGGAACTGGTGGTCTGTTCACCCATCGCATCACCATTTACGCCTACTTCGATAACGCCGAGGGGCTGCGGGCGGGCGCGCCGGTGCGGCTTAACGGCGTGGATATCGGCAACGTTACCAGAATCGTCATCACCAACGCCAAGGATAAGCGGCTCACTCCTGTCGAGGTGAGCATGAAGGTGAGCACCAAATACGACTTTGACTTGCGGCGCGATTCGTTGACCTCTCTCGATACGGCCGGCGTTCTCGGCGAAACCTATCTCGATATCGACAGCGCACAAGCCATCGGACCGCCGGCGCAAGATGGCGACACGCTGCCCACTCACGTGCATCCCGACTTCAACGAGGTCGTGCGCTCCAGCCAGAGCACGCTGCAAAACATGGACGCTCTGCTCAAGCGTGCCGACCGCATTCTGGCCTTTGCCGAAAGCGGCAAGGGATCTCTGGGCAAGTTGATCTACGATCCTACTCTCTATGACCGCCTTTCGAAGACCGTCGCGGAATTTGAGCAGGTTGTCGACTCCGTCGCCAAGGGACAGGGCAGCCTCGGCCAGTTGATCAACAGCAACGATGCCTATAACAAGTTCGTGGCCACGCTCGACAAAATGAATGCGGTCATCGATGACATGCAGCAAGGTAAAGGAACGGCGGGGAAATTCCTCAAAGATCCATCGCTCTACAACAATGCCAATGACACGATTGCGAATCTCAAACAGGTCAGCGCCGACCTCAATGCGGGTAAAGGCACAGCGGGAAGATTGCTGAAAGATGAGGAACTGGCCGACAAGATCAACACCACGATGACCAAGCTGGCAGCGCTAACCACCGCACTCGAGGCCGGCCAGGGTTCCGCAGGAAAATTCCTGAAGGACGAAGCTTTTTATAACAACGCCAACAAGTTGATGACCGATACGCAGGACTTGTTGACTGCGTTTCGGCAAAACCCCAAGAAATATCTCAGCATCAAGTTGCACATATTCTGATGGTGTAGGCGGATAATTGAGGAATTGAAACCTCGGAACGAACCGCGTCTCGGATTTTTCCAACCACCTGGTTTCCTCTGGATAAATTCCCGCGGCGCATACCTGCTCTTCAGCTTGACTCTGCTTCTCGCCGGTTGCGCCTCCATTGGTCCCCCATTGCCGCCGTCGCTGGAGCTGCCGCGTCCGCCATCGGATCTCCACGCCGCGCGTAAAGGAGACCAAGTCACGCTCACCTGGACGATCCCATCGCACACTATACAACGGCAGACTCTGCGCAATCTGGGCGACACCAATATTTGCCGAAATGTCGAGCCTTCCGCTGTCGATCACGCGGTCGCCAGCCATGGGGCCAAACAATGCGGAACCGTCGTTGGAACCGTTCCGCCACCCGCGAATTACACAGTTTCGAAGAAGTCTTCGACGCAGAAGCGCACGGCCAGTTTCACAGACACGCTGCCAGCATCCATGCAGCGGGCGGATCCCGCTGGTTTCGCCGGCTATACCGTGGAAGTGCTGAATACCGACAAGCGTGGAGCCGGGCTTTCGAACCGGGTGCCCGTTCCGCTTGTTCCCACCGCGCCGCCATTTTCTCCGTTCGAGGCAGAAGTCATACGCCTGGGCGTGATGATTTCCTGGCACTGTCCGCGAGTGCCGAACGGCACAGCCGGGGTGAAATATCTGTTCCGCATCTACCGGCGCTCTGCCGAGAATGCCGTCACGACAAAAATCGCGGAGTTCGACGCGACCGACTGCGTCACCGGTGCGGGGACGACTGCGATGCCCAAAGGTCTGCAGAGCGGCGCGCCCAGTGCCACGCGCATTACTTCGTTCCTGGATGAAAACATCGAGTGGGAGAGCACATATTTCTATTACGGCGTGGTAGTAAGCGTTATTGCCGCTGCGGGAAAGCCTCCCGTGGAAGTGGAAGGCGACGACACGCCCGAGCTGAAGGTGTTCGCGCATGATATTTTCCCGCCAGCTGTTCCTACCGGCTTGCAAGCCGTATTTTCCGGCCCCGGCCAGCCGCCTTTCATCGATCTGATTTGGGCTCCGGTAGCCGACTCCGATCTTGCCGGCTACAACGTCTACCGTCACCAAGATGACGCTCCGGCAGTCAAGCTGAATATCCAGTTGCTGCTGACGCCCGCGTTTCGCGATATGCAAGTGCTTCCCGGAAACACGTATTACTACTCGGTAAGTGCCGTAGACCGGCAAGGCAACGAGAGTGCGCGCTCAGCCGAAACCAGTGAGCGTGTTCCATAAGTTTCCCTGCGTACGCTTTCTTGAACTCCGGCGTTTGATTCCGAATAATCGCTGGCCCGATTTCCACTTCTCGTGATTAGATAGATAGCCATGAAATATTGCCGCTTTCAACTGAACGGCGAAGCGCACTACGGATGGGTCGAACCGGTCGCCGGACGCGAATCGATCGTCCGCATACTCCTCACGCCTCCTGAAGAATCCGACGGCGACGTCGAAGGCCTGCGCACGCGCCGCATCGAGCCCATTGCGCTCGCCGACGCTCAGTTGCTGGTGCCGGTGCGTCCCTCAAAAATCGTATGCGTGGGGCGAAACTACCGCGAGCATGTGAAGGAACTCGGCCATGAAGTTCCTCCCGAGCCGACCCTTTTTCTCAAACCCAACTCGGCTCTGCTCGCCCCAGAGGGCGCAGTGCGACGCCCGAAAATCTCCCAGCGTGTCGATTATGAAGGCGAACTTTGCATCGTCATCGGCAAGACTTGCTATCATCTCGCCGATGATGAAGATGTGCGCCCTTACATTCTCGGCTACACCTGCCTAAACGACGTGACCACGCGGGACTTGCAGACGAAAGACGGCCAGTGGACGCGCGCTAAAAGTTTCGATACATTTTGCCCGGTCGGCCCTGTGGTTGCGGATGGGCTGGACCCCTGGGCCGGTGTAGGCG
>JASIKQ010000281.1 GCA_030049565.1 Candidatus Sulfotelmatobacter sp. | reverse complement strand
AAGCTTTACGTACTGCCGCCCAACTCCGACATGACGATTTCCAGCGGAGTGTTGCATCTGGAACGGCGAGAGGCCGCGCGCGGGCACCACATGCCCATCGATACCTTCTTCCGCTCGCTGGCTCAGGACCAGATGTCGAATGCGGTTGGCGTGATCTTGTCCGGCACGGCGCACGATGGAACCGCGGGACTCTTGGCCGTCAGGAACGGCGGCGGCATCACTCTTGCGCAGGACAGTGAATCGGCAAAGTATGATGGCATGCCGCAAAGCGCCGTAGAAGCAGGGGCGGTGGATTTTGTGCTGCCGCCAGATCGCATGGCGCAGCAACTCTTGAAGATTCCCCGGCAGCGTTGGAAAAAAACCGAAGAACCCGATCCCTTCGATGACAACGCCCACCTGCTGAAAGAGATACTCCGGCTGCTCAAGAGCTTCAGCAAGGTCGATTTCATCGACTACAAAACTGGCACCATCCGGCGGCGCATCCTGCGCCGAATGAATATCAATCTGATCACCGAGCTCGCCGACTACGTCAAGCTGCTGCATGGCAATCCCCAGGAGATTGCAGCGCTCTATCGCGACGTTCTGATCAACGTCACCAGTTTCTTCCGCAATCCCGAAGTTTTTGAGGCCTTGCACGAGGTCGTCTATCCCAAGCTGCTCGCCGATCGGACGTCGTCCGACCCGATTCGCGTCTGGGTTCCGGGCTGTTCCACGGGAGAGGAAACTTACTCTCATGCGATTTCGCTGGTCGAGATGCTGAGCGAGCAGAGGCTGGAAATTCCGGTACAGATTTTCGGCACCGACTTGAGCGAAAACGCCATTCAACATGCGCGCGCGGGACTTTACAAAGAGAACATCGCGGCTGAAGTATCGGAAATTCGCCTGCGCCGTTTTTTTCATAAAGTAAACGGCAATTACCAGATTTCCAAGCCCATCCGCGATATGTGCGTGTTCTCCCGCCAGAATGTATTCGGCGATCCGCCGTTTTCGCGCATGGATTTGATCAGTTGCCGCAACGTTCTGATTTATCTGAGCCCCATTCTTCAGAAGAAAGTGATTCCCATCTTCCACTACGCTCTGAAGCCAGGTGCGTTTCTTTTGGTGGGTAGTACCGAAGGTCTGGCCGGCTCGGGCATGGAAATCTTCGATCTGGTGGACCGCAAGTGCAAGATCTACCAGAAGAAGGCCGTGCCATCACCGGTTACGTTCGGGCTTACGATCAGCCCGGTCGTGCCCGCCCAGGACGGGGCGAGAGAAAAACCGCTCCTCGCGAAACCAGAACCGCCCAAGCCGCCCATCGATGTGCAGCGCGAAGCCGACCGGCTGTTGCTGAACAAGTATGTTCCCTCGGCGATAGTCGTGAATGACGACCTGGAAATCCTGCAAAGCCGGGGAAGAACCAATCGCTATCTCGAACTGCCTGCGGGCCGAGCGAGCTTAAACCTGCTCAAAATGGCGCGCCCTGGCTTGCTGTATGAGTTGCGTTCGTTGATCGACAAGGTTCGTAAGAACGGACTTCCGGCCGCGAAAGAAGAAGTAAGGATTGAGGATGGGAGCGATTTCATTGCGGTGCGGCTGGAAGTTGTTCCCTTTCGCACTCCCGCCCACGACCAGCGCCATTTCCTGGTGCTGTTTGAGGAGAAAGATCATCACAGGGTGACTGACAGTAAACCGTCGCAACGGCAGCCTTCCAGGGAAATCTTCGACGGCAAGGACGTGCAAGTTGCCCAGTTGAAGCAGGAACTGGCCAGCACAAAAGAATATTTGCAGTCGATTATCGAGACGCAGGAAGCGACTAATGAGGAGCTGCAGTCGGCCAACGAAGAGATCCAGTCGGGCAACGAAGAACTCCAGAGCGCGAACGAAGAACTACAAACCTCCAAAGAAGAGCTGGAATCCGCCAATGAAGAGCTGAATACCGTTAATGAAGAAGTCCAGCACCGCAACCAGCAGCTTGCCCAGCTCAGCAATGACTTAATAAATCTGCTCAACAGCGCGACCATTCCGATCATCGTGCTGGGCGAAGATCTTCACATTCGCCGCTACACGCCGGAAGCCGAGCGAGTTTTCGGATTTACCGACTCCGACACTGCCAAGGCCCTCGCCCGCCTGCCTCTGAACCTTGACCTTCCTGAGCTCGAGCGCTGGATGCTGGACGTTATGAGCGATGTGAGCATGCGCAGCGAGCAAGTGCAATCGTCTGACGGCAAATTCTACAAGCTGCGCATCACTCCATATCGCACGCTGGAAAATAAAATCGATGGCGTGGTACTGACACTGATCGACATCACGGACGTAGTGGCGGCGGCGAAGAAAAATGGCGTGCAGCCGGGGGCGGCCTGAATGTGAAGTCGGGGCGGGCTCAACTGGCTTTGCGTTGGCCGAATCCGACGTTCGTATCGAGTATGTCGCGGCCGAGCATATCCGCTTTTCGCATCGTGAGCGGCACAGGACTGATTATGCCTTGCAGACCGTGCACGCTCTGGCGAAGCAACTTGACCGAACTGGCGACCTCTTTGCGCAAGGCCGCCAACTGCGCGCCCAGGCGACGCATTTCCTTAACTCCACTCATGATGGTCTGCGTGAATTCCGCAGTTTCCGGCATCGGCCGCGAAACATAAAAGGCCTCGCGTATGGGGCTGGCCGCAACCCAGGCGTCGACCTCTACCCGGGTCACTACCACCGATCCGCGCGACTTACCGGCCGGCCGGCGCACCGGCAAACCCAGCTCCCACTCGTAGCGTTGCACCGTGCGTACACCTTTTCCCAGGTAGTTGGCGATGTCCTTCCACCCGCTGAGAAATTGCGGTGGCTCGATGATCTTACGGTCGCTTCTCATGGCAGGAACCCCATTCTTCCCAAGCAGGACCGTTTCTGTTTTCCGACCCGTATCTGATTTTAGCATTCACTAGGCTTACGAGCGTTAAACATTTACCGCGGTAAAGGCTCAAGCTGATTTCCACAGTCGCTGGGAACGTTTCCACACGCCAAGCGACCCGGCCCAGCTACTTTCATGGCGCGCCTTGGCGTTCGTGTCGTAAAGGGAAGCCACGTAGGATTAGTATTGACGGCAAA
>JASIKQ010000280.1 GCA_030049565.1 Candidatus Sulfotelmatobacter sp. | reverse complement strand
CGCCGACCGATTTGATTCCGAGAACCCTCAGAATCCGTTCCGAGAGCGGCCCGCGGTTCGCCGCCATGGCCAGCAGCGGCGCCATCCGCCACTCCTCCATTAGCGTCAGAGCGCGCGCATACTCCACGGCATTGCCGCAAAGTGACACCGCTACGTCATCACAGCAGTGTTCACGTTCTGTGCGAATGCGTTTATTCAGCCACCATACAGCGGGATGATAGAAGAGCACAGTCTCAACGCAGATCTGGAAGACATTTACGAACGCGTCATAGCGCCGGATATGCGCCAACTCATGCGCGATGACCGAGCGCAGTTGCTCTTCAGAAAGCCCGGTCAGTGCAGTCACCGGCAGCAGCACAATTGGACGAAACCATCCAATTACGGCGGGCGCGTGCAACCATTTGCACTCGTAGTAGCGAATAGTTCGCCCGAGGCCAAGCTTGCCTTGCAACATCTGGGATATCGCGAGCACTTGCGCGCTTACACTGCCGGATTGTTTGCGCCGCCCACGCGCAAGCAGCAGAAATCCGCCGACAGATCGAAGGCTGAACAAAGCCACGCCAAGCAGCCACGCTTCCACCAGCCAGGGGAGAGCGTCGAGCGGGGGTGAAATGTGCGAAATCCTGGGCGAGGTTCGCACAACAAAATTGCCAATGGCCGCCGGCGAGTGTGCCTGAACCACTGACGAAAGATTCGGCGGCGCGGTGCGCGAAGGAATCAAAAAGAAGAATGTGGCGGCGGGTGCGGCCAGCATTAGAGCCAGCGCTCCTACGGCCACCGCATAGCGACTCGATGCGCCGCGGCATGCCGCCATCAGAACCGCGGCCAGCGCTGCCAGGGCCACGCCCTGCCAGAGAAAATGCAGCAATGCCCAACCCAGCGACTGCATCAGGCCTGGAGAAAGCCAATTCGTCAGACTCGTCATCGCCGGTTCCTTTCATATTCATCCAGCAAGCGGCGTAATTCTTCAACTTCTTCGCGCGAGGCTTTGCGCCCGGCCAGCGCATGCATCATGAGCTGACTGGCGGAGCCCTCAAAAACCCGTTCCAGCATATCTCCGGCAAGCTGACGCTTGGTCTGCTCAGCCGGCAGCCATGCTTCATAGACGTGCGCCCTCTGGCTTTCGTTTCGCCGCACCAGGCCCTTTGCGGTCATAATTTGCAAAAATTTCAATACGCTGGTGTAACCCGTCGCTTTTTCCTCGTTCAACGCATGGTGAACTTCGCGAACTGTCGAAGGTCCCCGCCTCCACAAAACGCGCAGAATTTCCAGCTCCGCTGTAGTCGGTTTTCGTGGAGTTGGCTTCATGGCAAGAGACATTACTACGAACGTATTCGTAGTGTCAACGAAAATCTTCGTAGAAAACAGAAGAATTTAACATTTGGCCGGCTTTCGGCGCCGTGACCGGCGGCTCTTCCGGAGAAATAAAGCAATCTGGCGCCGCCGATCCGAGCAAACTGGAGTAGGTTTAGAATACGAATGCAAGATGTCACTGTTGGCCGCACCGACGCGCGCCTCTAGAGGAATTAATATGAAAAATTCCAGTATGTCCCGCCCACTTTACGAGGTTGATCCGCAAATTGCCGCCGCCATCGACAACGAAACCCGCCGCCAGCACGAGGGTCTGGAATTGATCGCCTCGGAAAATTTTGTCAGCGAAGCCGTGCTCGAAGCGGCAGGTTCGGTGTTTACGAACAAGTACGCTGAGGGATATCCCGGCAAGCGCTATTACGGCGGTTGCGAATTCACTGATGTCGTCGAGAACCTGGCGCGCGACCGGGCGAAGCAACTCTTCGCGGCCGAGCACGCCAACGTGCAGCCCCACGCCGGCTCGCAGGCGAACATGGAAGCGTACGCAGCCGTGCTGCAACCGGGCGACACCATTCTGGGCTTAAACCTGGCCCATGGCGGACATCTCACTCACGGCCATCATCTGAATTTCTCCGGCAAGACGTACAAGGTCATCCCTTACGGCGTAACCAAAGAAACCGAAACCATCGACTATGATGCTCTCGAAAAGTTAGCCGAGCAGGAGCGACCCAAGTTGATCATCGGCGGAGGAAGCGCCTATCCGCGCATCATCGATTTTGCCCGCATGAGGCAGATCGCCGACAAAGTCGGCGCGCTCTATCTCGTCGACATGGCGCACTTTGCCGGATTGGTCGCGGGCGGCGTGCATCCTTCACCCGTGCCGCACGCCCATATCGTCACTTCCACTACGCATAAAACTCTGCGTGGGCCGCGTTCCGGCTTGATTCTTTCCAAGACAGAATTCGCCGCAGCGATCGACAAAACCGTTTTCCCTGGAATGCAGGGCGGCCCGCTGGTACACATCATTGCGGCCAAGGCAGTTTGTTTCCATGAGGCGATGCAACCCGAGTTCCGCGACTACGCGCGGCAAGTTGTGGCCAATGCCAAGGTTCTAGCCGAAACCCTGGCCGCAGAAGGTTTCCGCGTTATCTCGGGCGGAACCGACACGCACGTCATGCTCGTGGATGTCTACGCCAAAGGCATGTTGGGCAGCGAAGCCGAAAAAGCACTCGATATCGCTGGAATCACGGTCAACAAGAACACCATTCCCTTCGATACCAATCCGCCGCTGAAGCCGAGCGGCATCCGCGTCGGTTCGCCTGCCGTGACCACGCGGGGAATGAAAGAAGGCGAGATGCGCCAGATCGGCCGCTGGATCGCCGAAGCCCTGCACCATCGCACCGACTCAGCCGTGCTCGCGAAGATTCGCAAGCTGGTGTTCGAATTATGCGAATCGTTCCCGCTCTACGCGGAGCGCCGGGCCAGGGCGCAGGCCGAAGTGCGGGTATAGCCTCATCCCTCATCGAACACGATTTAGGAGGATTTCTTTTGATTGCTCACATCCTGTGTGCGCTCTTGCTGGCAGGGTCAGCACTGGCGCAAACCGTGGTTCATTACACCGCAACCAATGCCAACGTGAAGTACTTGTTCGCGACGGCCGAGCCAGTGGCGCGCCTGAAATCCGGCGACATTCTTGACACCAACACGCTCGACTGTTTCGGCAACGTGCTGCGCAAACCCGGCGACTCGCTCAGCATGGTGAAGGGCGACAACCCTCTTAGCGGGCCATTTTACGTCGAAGGCGCGGAGCCGGGAGACACGCTGGCCGTAAAAATTCTTGACTTGCAAGTAGACGGCGATACCGGCGTGGGCGCCTTCGCTCCCGGCTTCGGGGCGCTCAACGAAACGAACTACACTCCCATGCTGCACGAACCGTTGCCCGAGCGCATCTGGTTCTACCACATCGATCACGCTGAGAATACGGCCACATTCAAGGCGCTCGATTCGGATTTCTCTGTAAAGATTCCGATGCATCCTTTCTTCGGCTGTATCGGAGTTGCGCCCGCCGAAGGTGAGGCGCGCAGTTCGGTTGTTCCAGCCGAGTTCGGTGGCAACATGGATTCGCCCGAAGCCGGCGTGGGCAATACGGTTTATTTTCCCGTCAATGTGAAGGGTGGTCTTTTTTATATTGGCGACGGACACGCAGCCATGGGTGATGGAGAAATCGCCGGCACGGCCATCGAAGTTCCGCTGAAAGCGCGGGTGCAGTTGAGCGTCATCAAAGGCCGCACCATCAGCTGGCCGCAGTTTGAGAATGACGATGCCATCATGACTATGGGGGCATACCGTCCATTAGATGACGCGCTGCGCATCGCCTTCACCGAACTTGTGCACTGGATTCACAAGGATTACGGCTTATCTGAACTCGATGCTTATGAATTGCTCTCGCAAGTGGGAAGGATTCACCTGAACGAGATGGTCGATCCGAATTACGTGATCGTAGCTTCGATCCAGAAAAAATATCTGCCGCCAAAGAAGCAATAGTGCCAAGGATTTATGGCGCGGTCCTGTCGTACCCACCGAGTTCGCGAGCTACGCGCTCATCCACATGTGAAGACCACAAACCCATTGGCCGGTATGACGATCGCGGCCGACGAGCTAAACCCATGCATCGGCGGACCCGATGCCACGATTCCTCCTCCGTTCCCCGCGACTATGGGATTTACCCAGTTGTCATAGACATCGCTGTTGAAAATCTCCGCCCAGTTGCCCGGATAGGGAAATCCGATAGAGTAGTTGTACCAAGTGGTTTCCGAAAGCGTGGCGACCACGATGACATCCTGGCCTGTGCCCTCAAGCCAGCGATGGAATGCGATCACACGATTCTGGTCGTGAACATGAAACGGATTCACATTGTCGCCGCGAAGCGCCGGCTGATTCCAGCGCAGGCGAATCAGATCCTGAGTGAAACGAAGGAAATCGACCATCGCCTTATCGCTGCCGCTATTCAAACCGTCCCACCAGAGAAGATTCGCGGAAGGCGTCGGATCCCAAGTCCATTGGTAGTCTTCCAGAAATTCCTGCCCCCATGAAGAGTTGGGGAATACCGGGGGCGGTCAGCAGAATGCCCGTCGCGAATCGCGAGCGGCTGCGCGCGTACCATGAGCGGCGGTCGGTAGAGTCGGCGAGAAAAGGAATGCGCTGGTCGGTTCCGACCTTGACGATGTCGTGATTTTCGACGCAGGTAACGGTTCGCCAGGCATGATCGAAGCCTTGCGGATAAAGCGTAGCCGCGATAGCGTCGAAATCGATCGCGGCCTGCGCGCCAGCCGATGAAGCCTGAATGGCCGCGCGAACTGCGCCGCGCAAGCCATCGTGCTGCACTACATCGAATCCGGCGCCGCCATCGGCGACCGAGGTCACTGCGTCGACTTGGGATAATTCGCAACCTCGCCTGGCCAGAATTCCGCGTTTTGCAACAGCCTCGGCTTGATGAATCGCAGCGTGCTGGTGAGATCGCAGCAGCAACTCCAGCCCCAGTCGCAATTCATGGAGATGAGATCGCTGATCTCGTCATAACGGAAGCCATCCACATGAAATTCATTGATGAAGTACTGGGCATTGTTGATGAGAAATTGGCGAACGTCGTTATTCCAGAGCGCGAACGAGAGTCCGCCGGTGCCGCGGTCCTGATCGGTGAAATAGAGGCTGTCATTATTATTGCCCACGTCAGCCACCCGGTCGAAGTAGTAAATACAATTATCGTCGAGCTGGTTGTTCACCGAAAATCCGCCGGCGTGATTGTAGACCACGTCGAAAACCACCGCGATGCCGTAGACATGACAGAGATCGACCGTCGCCTTGAGTTGAGCGTAGCCAGAGCTGATATCGTTAATGGCGAGTGGCGATAATCCTTTGGCCTGGAGCAGGGCGTTAATCGTTCCAAGATATTGGTTCAGCACGACTGGATCGGTAACCACGTAAGGGAAGTCTGGCGAAAATAAGTCCGCCCCGTTGTAGCCCATCGAAGGATCGGTCTCGACTTCATCGATGGGCAACGGCTGGAGCACGTTGGCTCCCAGCGCCACCAGATACGGAATCTTCCCGATGAGATCGAGAAATGTCGAAGCCACTCCCGGCTGGCTGATGGCGTAGGTGCCGATGTGAGCCTGGTAAACGATCATGTTGCTGAAATCGGGGGTGACAAAGGCGGCGTCATGCCATGGGTACGCATTCGCCGAGCGAATGAAGCAATTGCAATTCGGAAACGGCGCGTCGGTCGCCAGCTCGCGGGCGTATGGGTCGCGCTTGTATCCGTGCGTGACATTGTCTACCCAAAAGCGATAAAGATCGCCTTCCTGCGCTTGTGCTATGAAGCCGGTCCAATAACCATTGGCGTCTTTTGCCATCAGCAGATTAGCGACCTGTCCGGTCTGGGCGACGCCCCCGAAAACGCCGTTGACGTACACCGCCGTTGCTCGCGGCGCCCAGGTGCGAAAAGTCGCACCTCCGTCCCGAACTAGGTTGGCTCCCATGGGAGTATTTGGCGAAATATTTTGTTGGGAAATCACGACGGTACTCCTGAACTTCAATGGCGTGGCAGTATTCGCCAGACTACTCTTTCCGGCGCTCAACGGAGAGGCGTTTGAGCAAAATTTACGAAATTGGAATCTTGGCTCGTCTCAGCGTCCAAACCCTCCCAGGCCGAATCAAGTGCGCTGCGGTAATATCTCCTCAATGAAAAAAGCGCCCGTGTTCATCACGTTCCTGCTGTCCGCCGCAGTTCTTCCCGGCGTCGAACAGAAAAACGTTCCTTCCATGCCGGCGGCGGTTTCAAGCAACGCCGTAGCGGCCATTCGAGGCGGATTGGAAATTTACTCCATGATGGGGGTTGGTCCGCGCAAAACCTGGGACGATATCACCAACCAGGTTTACATTTTGAACCTCGCTCATCCCAAGTGGACGAAAGCCGCGGTGGTGCCCGGCTTGGTTGGCCGGCTCGGCGCTACTGCCGCGGGAGCCCGGGACGCAGTATTCCTTATGGGCGGATACATGGTCGACGGCCAAGGCAATGAAATCGAGGTTCCCGACGTGAATGTTTACGAGCCGCAGAATCGCAAGTGGTTTCGCTCTGCGGATATCCCCATTCCTGTCGACAGCGCCGTTTCCGGCGTCACCCACAATCGCTACATTTATGTTATCGGTGGACGCTCGGCCAACGGCCCAGTAAACAACGTCCAGGTTTACGACACACAAACCGGCAACTGGATTCAAGCCACTCCATTTCCGGGGACGCCAGTGTTCGGACTCGCGGGCGGCGTGGCCGACGAGAACGTCGTCATCGTCGATGGCGCAAAGAACGGAGCTACCAGCGGCCCACGCTACATCTCTTCCGACGAATGCTGGCTGGGAAGGATCGATCACAAGCATCCCAACAAAATTGAATGGAGCAAACTGCCTGCCCATCCCGGCACGGCGCGTTTCGGCATCGCGGCAGGCGGCTCCGACCGCGAGCACAAAGTTGTGTTTTCCGGAGGCACGACCACTCCTCACGCGTATAACGGCGTCGCCTACGATGGGCAGCCGTCAGCAGTTTCCGCTGTCACGTTCGACTACGACGTGCGTCATCACATATGGGAAATCGTCGACAAAGACACGCCCGATCCTCGCGCTGACAGCCGCGGAGTTGTCTTTACCCCGATCGGCGCGCTCGTGCTCGGAGGCATGGCAACGGATTTCACATCCACTTCGCGTGTGACACAGTTGCCGGCAAAGTAGCGAAGTCGAAACCTTTTCCGATTTGACTTGTTTTCGTGCGAAGGCGGGAAAGGAAGTCAAATTCCATGCCCTGTCCCCGCAAATAGCGCGGAGACGGGGCGGCCGAGGTCAGTGTCCCCCGGCTTTGTGGACGACACCCATGCCTCCGCCGCCGACTTTGTCGACAATCCGGTAATGCCAAATGGTTTAGCCGATCATTGGGCTGGCGATTCTTGCCTCGTGGATCAGCGTTCGTCGATCGCTGGGAAAAAATCTTAGGTGGTGGAGTGGGGGGAGTCAATGAAGGGGCGGTTCGCG
>JASIKQ010000279.1 GCA_030049565.1 Candidatus Sulfotelmatobacter sp. | reverse complement strand
CGAGAACGATCATCTCGCCGCCTCGCAGCGCTCCATCGATGAACTGCTCGCCGCCAAAGGCCCGCGCACCATCGAGAACACGCTAGCGCCCTACGACGCGGCCATCTGCGAAAATAACGCCGCAGCGTATTTCTCGATGCTGATGGAGCAAGTCCATCCCGATGCAACCTTTCGCGATCATGCCACCGCCATGCTCACCAAAGTCAGCGCCGCGCAGACCGCCATTGCGCTCAATCATGATGTCTACAACGCCCTCGCCGCCCTCGATCTCTCAAAAGCCGATCCGGCTACCCGCTACTACGTGCAGCGGCAATTGCTCGAATTTCGCCTCGCCGGCGTCGATAAGGACGAAGCCACGCGCCCCCGCCTGAAGAAATTGAACGAGCAGGCCACCGAAGAGCAGTCGATGTTCGACCGCAACATCGCCGACGGCAAAAAGGAAATCGAAGCCGATCCCTCCGAACTTGCCGGCCTGCCGCAGGACTACATCGCCCGCCACAAGCCCGACGCCAATGGCAAAGTCCACATCACCACTGATTATCCCGACGCGTTACCTGTTTTCACCTTCGCCAAAAGCGACGATCTGCGCAAGCGCTTGACCATCGCGTTCACGACTCGCGCCTATCCCAAAAATCTCGATGTTCTAACCAGCCTGCTGAAGACGCGCTACGAAATCGCCACCCTGCTCGGCTATTCCTCCTGGGCCGACTACAACGCCGCCGACAAGATGATTGAGAAGGGCCACAACATCGCCGAATTCATTCAGCAGGTCAAGGACGCTTCGCGGCCATTGGCAGAGAAAGAATTCCAGATGCTGCTCGAAGAGAAAAAGAAGACCGATCCCAATGCAACCGAGATCTGGGACTACGAGCGTGCTTATCTTTCTGAGCTGGTTCGCCGCACCAAGTACGATTTCGACTCCCAGTCCGTGCGTCCCTATTTTCCGTTTATGCAAGTGAAGCAAGGAATTCTGGACTCCGCCACCGATCTTTTTCACGTTAGCTTCCAGCAGGAGCCGAACGTTCCCTCCTGGGATCCCTCGGTCGAAACCTGGATAGTTCTCGACCACGGCAAGCCCATCGGCCGCTTCTATCTCGACATGCATCCGCGGCCGGGCAAGTTTAGTCACGCCGAAATGGTTCCGGTGCTCGATGGTGTCCGCGGCAAGCAGCTGCCGGAAGCAATTCTCGTCTGCAACTTCCCCGCTCCCACCGCCACCGATCCCGGGCTCATGGATTACGGCGATGTCGAAACCTTCTTCCACGAATTCGGACATCTCATGCACCACATTCTCGGCGGGCAGCAGCAATGGGCCGGCATCAGCGGCATCAGCATGGAATCCGATTTCATCGAAGCTCCCTCGCAAATGCTCGAAGAATGGATTCGCAGCCCGCAGGTGCTCGCCAAATTCGCACGCAACTACAAAACCGGCGAGCTGATTCCCGCAGAACTCGTAGAGAAGATGAACCGCGCTGCCGCATTCGGACGCGGTGGCTGGGTCGACCGCCAGAATTCCTACACCGCAATTTCCTACGACGTCTATAAGGTTAAGCCTGAAGCTGTGAACTTCGACGAGGTCACGCTCGACGATACGCGGGCGTACACTCTGATCACGCCGCTGCCCGACACGCACTTTTGGGCGTCATTCGGCCATCTCGGTGGCTACTCTTCGGCTTATTACACCTACCTGTGGGACAAAGTGATCGCCGAAGATTTCTTCCTGCAATTCGATCGTCACAACCTGCTCGCCGGCGACGCCCCGATGAAGTATCGTCGCGTTGTGCTCGAACCCGGCGGCTCGATGTCGGCAAATGATCTGGTGAAAAACTTCCTGGGCCGAAGCGCGAACATGACCGCCCTCCAACACTGGATGGGCGAGGAGTTCGACACGGCGGGAATTTCGAGGTCAGCGGGAGAGTAACTGGGGCTCGTGTCCAGCGGCCACTCTTGCCCGCTGCCTTTGATTTGACTTGCTTCAGCCTCCGCCCGGTACCAGTTTGCCGGCGCGATGAAATTGTTAATCTTCCATGAATTGCGTCCCCACGCCACTTGACCACGATGTCAGCTAAGATTACCCTGCGAAACTATGGGCGAAGCCAATCTTTATCAACTCCGTCTGGCCTACAAGAAGGCCACCGATGGATGGATTGACGCCATTCGCGCAGAGGAAGCGCTAGCAACTCCCGACCACTCCGAGGTTGCGTGGGAGAAATGGGACGCTGCTCATTTCAGTGAACAAGACGCGCAGGCGAAAGCCACTGAAGCGCGCGAAGCTTACAAAGACGGCCTGCGTGCGGTAAACATTGGTATCTAGCCCGGTTCGTGTGGAGCGGACACCTGTCCGCTGTCCTTGACCTTCCTCTCCGCGCTCAAGGTGACAAAAATTGTGACTTAATCAGAGTTTCCCCTAAAATGTCCCACTGAACAAGGGGGACCACACATGCGTGCGAGCCTCGCGCTGCTTTCCACTCTCTTTGCGCTTTGTCTGTATGCTCCAGCCCAAACTTTTCAGATTA
>JASIKQ010000278.1 GCA_030049565.1 Candidatus Sulfotelmatobacter sp. | reverse complement strand
CGGCAGGTGTGGGGCCAGGTCAGGTTCGACAATGGCTGGAGTTTTCTCGGCGGTCAGATGTGGAGCCTGGTAACGGAAAACAAAGCCAGCATTGCGCCCAGCGACGACATTGGCAGAACCAATGACGCTCGCCCGATGACCATAGACCCGGGGTACAACATCGGCTTCACCTTCGCCCGGCAGTACGGCATTCGCCTAACCAAAGACTTTAATCACAAGTTTGCCGTTGCCGTGGCCATGGAAAATGCACAAGGCACGCTTTCGACTCACGGCAACACGGATAACTTCCTGCTCGGTTCGCCGGGCGCAACCAACAGCTATAACGATGCAGTCAGTGGCTGCACGGCCGGTTCCTTCACACCGACCGGCGCCACGTCGCCGACCTATTACACGACCTGCACTCCGGTGGGAACTTACACGTTCAATCCAGCCCCAGACCTGATCGTCAAAGCAGCCGTTGACCCGGGCTTCGGACATTATGAGATTTTCGGGCTTTACGATCGCTTCCGGGACCGGGTATTCCCATGCGCAAATTTCACGCTCGGCACCAGCGGACCTTGCCCGAACGATCTGACCGTGACTGGCCCGAGCGCCGTGGGCGCATACAACGTGTCGAAAAACGGCGGAGCCTTTGGTGCCAACGCTCGCTGGAGTTTCGACCACAAACGTATCGTCTTTGGGTTGCACTACTTCGGAGGTGAGGGAGTCGGCCGCTATGGAGCTGCCCAGCTTCCCGATCTCTCGATTCAGGCCAATGGCACTCCTAATTTGCTCAGGAGCTCTCAAGGATTAGGAACGCTTGAGTGGCACGGCAAGAGACTCGATGTATATTTCTACGGCGGCGCGGAGTATGACGGCCGCGCGTGGAATAGCAATTTCCCCCTCGGCGCAGGCGGGGTGCCAGCGACGAAGGCAGTTTCCGTGGGCTATGGATCGCCGAACTTCAAGAACTACGGCTGCTACGAGGAGGTCGTTCCGACGATCGCGTTGACGAATGGCTTCAATCCCGGTTCGCTCTCGAACTGCACAGCCGATACACGCATTACCATGGAAGGTACGGCGGGATTCTGGTACCGCTTTTACAGCGGACCCAGAGGACGCTTCCAGTTCGGCACGCAGTATTCCTATGTGGCTCGCGACGCCTGGAGAGGTGAAGGTTTGACGAGTGGAACCTACGTCGCGCCAAGCGGCTTGGACAACATGGTCTTCACCTCATTCCGCTACTACTTGCCGTGATTGCATGGTCCCAATCGCTGACGCGGGGATGACACTGTCCTGTGCGCGTCACCTGACTCAACCTTCTGAAGGGACCTCCCTTCGGAAACGCTGCCGGCCCGGTTTTGGCTCACTCTCCTTTTCCGGGCCGGCTGCGCTATTTCCCGTATTGCATTTCCAGAGAACATCAGCGTTCGCTGGAATGATCCGGTTCGCTTGCCAAATCTTTCGATGCCAACCCCTGCCGTTCACTCAAAGTTTAGGCTTTATAATGCTCCTGGAACAGTGGCGAAGGTAGAAAAAGAGAATTAGTACAAACTGTTTTGCGAAAGCCGCTGCTGCTTTTCGATGGCATTGCGATGGAAGAAAAGCGGCCGGGCGAGACTTAAAGGGAGAGGACTTTGCCCATGAAAGCACTTACGATCCTTTCCTCCTGTCGGCATTGGCGCTGTGCTGCGGGGGTGCTTGGGTGTCGTCGGTTTTTTTGGTAGACATAAAGGCTATTTCGCCGATAGAATTTATGGAAATTAAATCCTGTGAACTCCAGGCGCGATTTCCTAGAACAAATTTCAGCAGCGGTTTTGTTTGCCGCAGGGACACGGCGAGCGTTAAGCTGGGCTCTTCCCTCACCAGCCCCTCCTGCCCTTCCCCAAGCGCAGGCGGTTCCCGTCCCCGGCGAAGAGGACATGGTTCTTCGCTCCTTCCGCTTTGTCGATCTTGAGACTCCGGTCGAGCACTTCCACACCTGGCTGACGCCGGTGCCGCACTTTTTTGTGCGCAATCACATGCACGAACCGGTCGAGCTTGACGCGCACGAATGGCGGCTCTCGATTGGCGGGGAAGTGAAGAATCCCATCACCTTAAGCCTGAGCGATCTTTCCAAGTTCGATACACACTCGGTCGTAAACACTCTGGAGTGCGCCGGAAATGGCCGCGGCTTTTACCGCCCGCAAGTGCCCGGCGTACAGTGGGGCAAGGGTGCGGTGGGCACGGCGCGCTTTTCCGGACCACGCATGCGCGATGTGCTCGAGCGCGCGGGAGCAAAATCTTCAGGCAAGCATGTCATGTTCCGCGGACTGGACGAAGTTCCCGGCAAAGTCCCGCCGTTCATTCGCAGCATCCCCATCGAGAAGGCGCTCGACGACGACACTCTCATCGCCACGCACATGAATGGTTCGCCCCTTACCAAGCATCACGGCTTTCCGGCGCGGGCGCTCGCGCCGGGATGGGTAGGCGCGGCCTCGTGCAAATGGCTCGCCGAGATCAAGCTGCTTGAATCGGAGTTCGCGGGAAACTTCATGAATCCCGGCTACCGTTTTCCGAACCATCCGGTGAAACCAGGCGAATCCGTGAAGCCGGAGGATATGCATCCCCTGACTGCATTGAACGTGAAATCGGTAATTTCAGGACCCGGTGATGGAGCGAGTCTAAAACTCGGCAAAGTTGCCGTGTATGGCGTTGCCTGGGCCGGGGAGGCAAACATTGCCAAGGTCGAGATCTCAACTGATGGGGGCACGTCGTGGAATCCGGCGAAGCTGGGGCACGACCAAGCGCATTACGCATGGCGTTTATGGAGCTATGACTGGAAGCCCGAGCAGAGCGGCGAGTACATCCTCATGTCGCGCGCGACCGACACTCATGGGCGATCTCAACCTGCTGCCGCCGAGTGGAATCCCAGCGGGTATCTTTACAACGCTATCGATCAGGTGAAGATTGATGTTGCCTAAATGGTGCGGCATCCTCGTGCTAATCGCAGCACCTGTCTGGATCGTCGCGCAGAAACCGGGAGGCGCCAATCTCACCGCCGACTTGCCTTCCGGTGCGATGCAGGCGAAGGCTACGGCCGCGTGTCTGGAATGCCATGAGGCGCGAATCATCCTTCAGCAGCGTCTCAGCAAAGCTGCATGGACCAAAGAAGTCGACAAGATGACGAAATGGGGAGCGCTGGTCGATCCTGTAGACCGTGACGCGCTGATCGATTACCTGAGCGCCAACTTCAATC
>JASIKQ010000277.1 GCA_030049565.1 Candidatus Sulfotelmatobacter sp. | reverse complement strand
CACCCGCCATTTTCTTGAGATTGCCGCCGTGCTTGGCGAGGTCTTCGAGCCCGGCGATGTAAGCTTCGGCGACCTGCTCGTACACTTCCTGAGAAAACAACAAGGTCACATTGATGTTGATGCCTTCCCCAATCAGTTGGCGGATCGCCGGCAATCCTTCCGCCGTGCCCGGAACTTTGATCATCACGTTCTCGCGGCCCACGGTTTTCCATAGGCGGCGGGCTTCGGCGATGGTTTCCCGGGTCTTCAGCGCCAGCAGAGGAGAAACTTCCAGGCTGACGTAGCCGTCACGAAACCTGGAGCTGTCATAAACCGAGCGCAAAATGTCGGCCGCGTCCTGAATATCGCGAATGGCAATCTGCTCGTAGCGGGCGGTGGTATCAAGATCCTTTCGCGAAGCCAGCGACTTCAGGATGTCGTCGTAGAGAGAGCTTTCTCCGATCGCTTTCTCGAAAATCGAGGGATTCGAAGTCATGCCCCGCAGTCCGTCGTCTTCGATCAGGGTTTTTAATTTGCCGCTGGTCAGCAGGTCGCGGCGAATGTAATCCAGCCACATCGACTGTCGGTAGCTGAGCAGGGCTTTCAGAGGATTCGTAGCTTTCGCGTTTTCCAGAACTCCCGTAGGCTGCATAATGTCTCCCCGAGGAAGCGGCGATATATTTGCCGATGCCTGATCGCAAGATGTGGTTGCCGCATTAGCGGGACGCTTCTGCGATCGTTTGGCGCGCCTCGGCAACCACCGCATCGGCAGTGAAACCAAAAAATTTGAGCAGGTCTTTCAACGGCGCCGAGGCGCCGAAACGGTGCATGCCGAGACTCCGTCCTTTGATGCCAACGTAGCGCTCCCAGCCGAGGGCGGCGGCCATTTCCACCGACACGCGTGCGGTCACCGAAGCCGGCAGCACACTTTCTTTATACGCTGCGTCCTGTTGTTCAAAAATTTCCCACGAAGGCATGCTCACGACGCGCGCCTGAATCCCCTCTGCTTTGAGTTTTTCGTAGGCCTCGACGCATAACGAAACTTCGCTGCCCGTGCCCATGAGAATCACATCTGGCTTGCCGTTGGGCGCATCGGCCAGAACATACGCGCCCCTGGCGACTCCGGAAGCCGCTCGGTACTTGCTGCGATCGAAGGTTGCAACCGCCTGCCGCGTCAGCACCAACGCCACCGGCTGATGTTTTAGTTGCGCAATGATCTTCCAGGCCTCCACCACTTCATTGGCGTCCGCGGGCCGCAGCACAATCAGATTGGGCATGGCGCGTAACGATGCCAGTTGCTCGATGGGTTGATGCGTGGGGCCATCTTCGCCCAGGCCGATGGAATCGTGGGTAAAGATGAAGATCGAGGGAATTTCCATCAGCGCCGCCAGCCGAACGCTGGGGCGCATGTAGTCGCTAAAATTAAAGAAAGTCGCGCCGAAGCCGCGAATTCCGGAAACTACGAGTCCATTCACGCTCGCGCCCATCACATGCTCGCGTACGCCAAAATGCAAATTGCGACCCCCATAACTGCCCGCCTGGAAATCGCCGGCGCCCTTGAGCGTGGTTTTGTTGGATGTCGCCAGGTCCGCTGAACCGCCCATCAGCCAGGGAATATTTTGCGCCAGCACATTCAGCACCTTGCCCGAACTTTCCCGCGTCCCCACACCCTTTGCGTCGGGGGGAAACGTAGGCAGATTCTTGTCCCATTCGTCGGGCAGCTCCAGCCGCTGCATGCGATGCAGATGGTCCGCCAGTTCCGGATATTTGTCCCTGTACGCCGCAAACATCTTTTCCCATTGCCCACGCAGCTCGCGCCCGCGCTTGCCCACACCTTCCTGAAAATGTTCGCGCACCCCTTCGGGAACCAGGAATTTGGCGTCGTCAGGCCAGCCATAAAATTTCTTTACCAGCCGCACTTCTTCCTCGCCCAGCGGCTCGCCATGGGCGGCGCTGGTGTCCTGTTTGTGGGGCGATCCGTAGCCGATGTGGCTATCGACAATGATCAACGTCGGCCGATCGCTGGTGCTCTGGAAAGTTGCGAACGCCCGCGCCAGCATTTCGAGATCGTTGGCATCGCACACCCGGGTCACATTCCAACCGTAGCCCACAAAACGCGTGGCTACGTCTTCACTGAACGAGGCGTCGGCCGGCCCATCGAGAGTGACGCTGTTGTGGTCGTAAATCCAGCAAAGATTGGAAAGTTTCAGATGTCCGGCCAGCGAGGCCGCTTCCCCGCCGATGCCTTCCATCAGGTCGCCATCGGAGCACAGCGTGTAAATGTTGTAGGCGAAGATTTCAAATCCCGGGCGATTGAAATTTGCCGCCAGCCACTTCGCGGCAATGGCCATTCCCAGACTATTGCCTACGCCTTGCCCAAGGGGACCGGTGGTGGTTTCAACTCCGCTGGTGATGTGCGATTCGGGATGCCCGGGCGTGCGGCTGCCCAGTTGCCGGAAGCGCTTGATCTCTTCCAGCGGCACGGCCAGTTCTTTCAGAACCTCGCCGTTATCGGCGACCTCGCGCACGCCGGCCAAATACAACGTCGCGTAGAGCAGCATCGACGCGTGGCCGTTAGAGAGAATGAAGCGATCGCGATTCAGCCATGTAGGATCCGCAGGATCGTAGCGCAAGAACTGCTGCCACAGACAATAGGTGACCGGCGCCAACCCCATGGGAGCGCCGGGATGGCCGCTGTTGGCCTGCTGCACCGCGTCGATGGCCAGGGTGCGGATGGTATTAATGCAAAGCGTTTCGAGTTGTTTCCCGGTTACGACTGCCTGTTCGCTGACCGCCATGCGACGCACACTCCGCTTACCTGATTAGAGTTCCTTGAACGAAAACGGTTGCGGCAACATAACGAGTGTACCAAGTTCGCGTTAGGCTAGTCTCAAAATATCTGGTAGTGTCTGAACCAACGCACTTTTCAGACACTACCCAAATGCTGGTCGTGTCCTAATTTGAAAGATACGTCCAATGCAAAAGCTCATTCTTATCTTGAATAGCATTGAATTTGAATTTTTGGATGGCTCGCAATTGTCAGCTGCGTCGGCCGCGTAACACAAAAGTGCACATGATTGTGCATCTCTGTTTGTCACCCCTGGTTGTGATGGCAGTCACGGCACCAGCTTCCCTTGCACCGTAACCTAAAACAAGCACCGTGCGTCCGCTTTCTTCCGGGGCGAAAGGGGGAGGCATGGCCCTCATCGATACCACCACCGGCAAGGTCATTCGCGAATATTCCATCGAACAACTGCAAGAGGCCGCGAACCTGATGCGGGGCTATGACCTGGTTGCACTCTGCGCGGCCGGGTCGGGGCACGCGGGGGGTACGCTCTCGATCATGGATGTGGCCGCCGCGCTCTATCTCAAGGTCGCGAATCACGACCCTGAGAATGCGTTTTGGCCGGAGCGCGACCGGATTGTATGGTCGACCGGGCACAAAGCGCCTAGCCTTTATCTGGGTTTAGCGTTTGCCGGTTTCTTTCCCATCGAGGATGTCGTGACGCTGCGCAAGCTGGGTTCGCCTTATCAGGGGCATCCGCATTGGGTGAAGTTACCGGGTGTGGAGGTTTCCACGGGATCGCTGGGGCAGGGTCTGAGTATTGCGGTCGGGATGGCATTGGCGGCGAAACTCGATGAGCGAAAAAACAAAGTTTTCTGCATCATGGGCGACGGCGAACAGCAGGAGGGGCAAATCTGGGAAGCCGCCATGGAAGCTGGGCATTTCCAGCTCGACAATCTGATCGGCATTGTGGATTGCAACCGTTTGCAGATCGATGGCTGGGTGAAGGATGTGATGGGTGTGGAACCTCTGGCCGCCAAGTATGCAAGTTTCGGCTGGGACGTGTTACGCATCGATGGACACAACATGCTGCAAGTGGTGGATGCGCTGGAACAAGCCAGAATGGCGAATGGCAGGCCAGTTTTAGTCCTTGCCGACACGGTAAAAGGCAAGGGCGTGAGTTTCATGGAAAATGTCGCCGGCTGGCATGGCAAGGCGCCGAATCGAGAAGAGCTGACAAAGGCTCTGGAGGAGTTTGGGCTGAGCGGCCGTATTCCGGTGCCACGGTTGCTCGGTAAAGCCGGCCAATATCAGGTGGAAGTGGAACACAGGCTCGATCGGAAGATGCCGAAATTCGCGCATGAGTACTGGTGGAACGCGAATGATGAGATGAAAGTCAAGATGGAGCCGACTCGCAAAGGCTTCGGCCAGTCGCTCGCAGAAAATGGCAAGGACGAGCGCGTGGTTTGCCTGGGGCTGGACATTTCCGGATCGATTACCATCAGTGACTTCTATGCGGGCAAGCCGGAGCGCATGAAACGCTGGATCAGCATGGGTATTGCGGAACAGTCGGCCACTTCTGCAGCCGCCGGGTTGGCCAAAGAAGGCAAGCTGCCGGTACTGGGGACCTACGCTACGTTTGCGGCCGCGCGCAATCTGGATCAGATTCGCACGTCGGTTTGTTACGGCAATTTTAATGTGCTGATTGCCGGGGCGCACGGCGGAGTTTCGGTCGGTCCGGATGGAGCGACGCATCAGGCGCTGGAAGATTTATTTGCCATGCAAGGCCTGCCCAATATGTCAGTCGTGGTGCCATGCGACATCATCGAGACGCGCAAGGCTGCCGACTATTTGTTGTTGCAACATCAGGGCCCGAAATATATTCGCTTTGCGCGCGAGGCGACGCCGATCGTTACTGACGCGAGCACGCCATTCGTGTTCGGAAAAGCCAATGTGATTCGCTTCCGGCAGGAGCAGGCAAATTTCGCGGAGGCGTTCGAGACGCAATTGGCGAGTGCGTATCGCGGCGAGAACGAGCACCTAAGCATCGTCGCCTGCGGGCCGATGGTTCCGGAGGCCATGCGCGCCGCCTACATCCTGAAGAAAGAGTTCGGTTGGGAAGCTCGCGTGTTGAACGTGCACACGCTGAAGCCGATCGACTCGGAAGCCATTGTCCGGGCGGCGCTCGAAACCGGCATTGTGGTGACGGCTGAAGAGCATCAGATTGGCGCTCTGGCGTGGCGCGTGAGCGGCGTTCTTACCGAGAGCACGCAACTGTATGGCGTGCCGCTGATCACCGGCGCGATTGGAGTGAAAGACCGCTTCGGTGATTCGGGCGCGCCCTGGGAGCTGATCAAGGAGTTCGAGGTCAGCGCCGAACACATCGCCCATAAAGCCGCCGAACTGATGGCATTCCGGCAAAGACGAGCGGCAGAAACCCGGGAAGAGGGCGAACGGTTTTTCTTTTCGGGCAGGCGCTGAGCCCCTCTCCCGCGTAGGACCCCATCAAAGCGTAAAAACTCGTCAATATGATATTTTCGTTAATCTGCACCACGAGTGCGGAGTGGGGATGATTCTGTTTCCGGGCTTTCATCGCCTTGTCTTATTCCG
>JASIKQ010000276.1 GCA_030049565.1 Candidatus Sulfotelmatobacter sp. | reverse complement strand
TCTGCGGCGATCACCACTCTCCCATTCAAGGTCCTCGCGGCCTTACGGTGACGCTTCGGTTGCAGGTCTGACTAATCTCCTTCACGAGGTCCTATGGCCTCACACGAAATATGCAGCCCGTAACCTGCCTGCTCCACAGCTCCTGCCATGGAGCGTATCGCCTCAGAAGCTTGATGAACTATTCATGCCATCTCCTTAGAACTTAGAGAGATCGAACCAGAAAAGATCGAACCAGAAAAGATCCAGGCTGAAAGCTTAACGACGAGAGCTGCAATACCATCTTGCATGATGTGACGCCGGCGACGGGCGCGCAGGGAAAGTACGGAAAATAATCCTAGTCCGCTCCAGAAACAAAATCAATTCCTAAGGGCGAGGATCGCGTATTGAAGCTTCGTGAAAACGGTTTACCCTGTGCAACCCGTGTTCTCCGTGTTTCAAGGTTTTGATCTTCCCAATGGGTCTTATTCCCCGTACGGAACCCAGATGTTCTTCACCTGCGTGGCGTGCTCGAGGAACCAGCGGCCTTCAGCCAGTTTGGGATCAAACCAGTCAATCGCCCGCCCTTCATTGGTCCACACCTGTTTCAGATTCCCAATCGACATTGCCTTTGCTGCTGCCCCGCTGGCTTCGTCACCAAAGCACCAGATGGCGTCGACGTCATCGTGCTCGGCCAGAGTCTTCAAAAGCTGGGAAACATAACCGGTCACAATATTGACCGCGCCTCCGGGAATGTCGCTGGTATCGAAAAGCTGATAAAGATCGCTCGTAATTAGCGGATATTGCTCGGAAGGCAGGGCGATCACGGTATTGCCCATAGCGAGCGCAGGCAGGACCAGCGACAGAAAACCCAGCAGCGGCGCCTCCGTAGGGCAAATAATACCGATCGTTCCAATCGGCTCATTCATGGCAATCGCAATATTGCGGAAGGGAGGACTATGCACCGCGCCATCAAACTTATCGGCCCAGGCCGCATAAGAAAAAATGCGCTCGATGCCGAGATCGACTTCCGCCGCGGCTTGCTTCTCTCCAACCGCTGTTGCAAGATTGCGCACAATTTCCTCGCGCCGCCGCGACAGATTCTCAGCGCAGTAATACAGCACCTGCGCGCGATTGTGTGCCGTCGCCTTCGTCCAGGCTTCCGCTTTGCGCGCCGCTTCCACCGCATTGCGAATGTCCTTGCGATTGCCGAGAGAAGCTTCGCCCAATAGCTTTCCATCAGGCGACAGCACTTCCATGCTGTAACCGGAATCCGGCCGCACCTGCTTTCCGCCGATGTAGAGCTTCACCGTGCGATCAATCGCCGGGATGTTTGAATCGTCTTCGGGATCTTGTACAACTTGGGGTGCCCCATTCCTCGCATCCTTGGCGAGGAAGCCTGCTCTGAGCCTGTCGAAAGGTGGGGATTTCCCATCCGGATTCGCAACTGCCTTTCGTGTATCCTTAAACCACTTCGGCTGCAAATATTCCAGCAATCCCTCGCGCCCGCCTTCGCGGCCAAATCCGCTCTCGCGATACCCCCCAAATCCGCAGGCGGCATCGAACAGATTCGTGCAATTCACCCAGACGACTCCCGCCTTCAATTGCGCTGCAACATGCAGAGCTACATTCACGTTCTCGCTCCACACACAAGCAGCCAGGCCATAGACGGTGTTATTGGCCAACTCCACGGCTTCCCGCGGAGTGCGAAACGTCATCGCCGCCAGCACCGGCCCGAAGATTTCCTGCTGCGCCACAATCGACGTGGGATGCACGTTGCTCAAGAGCGTTGGCGGATAATAGAAACCCCGCCCCGGCATCGCCATCTGCGGCTGCCAGCACGTCGCCCCTTCGGCAATCCCCTGGCCCACCATCCGCTGGATGCGCTCCAATTGCACCCGCGCCACGATGGCGCCAATGTCGATTGCCTTATCCAGCGGAGGCCCAAGGCGCAGCGTGCTCATGCGCTCGCGAATTTTTCCCATCAAAGGTTCAGCAATGCTTTCCTGCATCAGCAACCGCGAGCCTGCACAACACACCTGACCCTGGTTGAACCAGATGCCATCCACGAGTCCCTCGACTGCGCTGTCGAGATCGGCATCGTCAAAAATAATGAATGGAGACTTTCCCCCAAGCTCGAGAGACAAGCGCTTGTGAGAAGTCGCCGTCGCGCTGCGAATCGCCCGCCCAACTTCCGTGGATCCGGTGAATGCGATCTTATCGACATCCGGATGCTTCACCAGCGCCTCGCCAGTCGAACCATCCCCAGTGACGATGTTGACCACCCCTGCGGGCAACCCGGCTTCCTGGCAAAGCTCACCCAACGCGAGCGCCGTCAGGGGAGTGAACTCCGCGGGCTTCAACACGGCCGTGTTCCCCGTCGCCAGTGCCGGAGCAATCTTCCACGCTGCCATGAGCAGCGGAAAGTTCCACGGAATAATCTGACCCACGACGCCACACGACTCGTACTCGCCAAATTCTTGCTCGAGCAATTGAGCCCAGCCGGCGTGATAATAAAAATGCCGCGCCACCAGCGGAATATCGATATCGCGGCTCTCCC
>JASIKQ010000275.1 GCA_030049565.1 Candidatus Sulfotelmatobacter sp. | reverse complement strand
CGGACCCTTCGGCTTCGCTCAGGGCAAGCTGCGTCCAGCGCTACGTATGTAAGGTGGTTGGCCGTTCCGGCGGTTACTTGCCTGCTGGCGCTGGGCATCTTCACTTACCGGCAAGTGGGCTATTGGCACGACACCGAATCTTTCTGGCGCCGTACCCTGGCGCTGACTGAGGGCAATTACGTCGCACACAAGGGATTGGCGGGCCTTCTATATGGACAAAGCAAGAAAGAAGAAGCGTTGTCGCAGGTTTTCGCGGCGCTTGCCATTTATCCCGAGGATCCCACCGGCAATCTCCTTCTCGGTGACTATCAACATGCCCGTGGCAATATGACGGCAGCCGTCGCGGCGTTTCAGACAGCGGCGGTTCACGCCAGCACTAATGCTGTGCGCGCCAAGGCCTTCGCCAATCTCGGATATGCCTATCGCCAGATGAAGCAGCCCGAGAAAGCGAAGCAGAGCTTCGAAATGTCGCTCCAAGCCATGCCCAACCAACCCACGATCTTTGTTCAACTCGGTTTGATCGCGCAGCTGGACGAGAACGACGCCGCTGCGGCGGTTCGCAGGTTCACCCACGCCATGGTTCTGCAGCCCACCGACGTAGGAATGCTGCTGCTCGCCAATGCCTTGCTGGAGGAGGGGGGGCACGACAAAGAGGCCAATGAGATTCTCGATCGTGCCGCTAGACTCTCGAAGAATATCAACGCAGCGGAGAAGCAGGCTAAGGCGCTGCTGCAAGAGTGAAGATTTTTCCCTTGCGGTGCCACGATACGCGTTCACGACTATTCCCCCAGATTGTCATCCCGAGCGAAGCGAGGGATAACAATCGCGAAAAAAAGAGCCGACCGAAGGCAAAAAATCCCAGGCTCAAGTGCGATCGTGGGCCTGGGATTTTTTCTAAGTCTCCTTACGGGAGCAGCTCAGGTTGAATTGCTTCCGTAATGTTGTCTGCAACACTTACCGCATCCAGATGTACCAACTTTGGGATAGTTTGTACTTCGACGTGTATTTGACTTCGTAGCACGGCGCCCCGCCCGCTGGCGCGCACGTGGTTGCACTGGTTTCCTTCGTGTATGCGGCTGACTCGACGGCAGTGGTTGCGGAAAGCTTGACCTCTTGATCAGTGGCGGCTTTCGAAATTGAGGAGCTAGCCACTGGATCAACGCACGTCTTGTTGGCCGAAGTGATGACTGGATACGCCGAGGCGGTCTGGGCGGCGTTCAGGTCCAGGATTGCCTGCCCTCCCGTCGCTGAGCCGAGCCCGCTGGCCGCCGCCGTCCACTTAAACGTCGTCGCGGTGACGGCGGTCACTAGCGCTACGGTGCCGTTGTAGTTAGAGTTCGAGGTTCCGGTTATGTACCATTCGTCGCCGACTCCTATAACGGCGTCCGATGCGGAGGTTAAGGTGGCGGTTGCGGTGGTGCCTGACTCGGCGATCGAGGAGATTGGCGCAAAGTTAGCACCCGCGATGGGGTAATTGACGTTAGCCAAGCAGTTTCCGTTGTTCTTTCCGGTGGCGCCGACGGTGCCGAAGTTCGAGTCACCATAAATGATGACATCGGCGACCGGTTCAGCCGCGCCGAAAGAGTTGGGGCCGAAATCCACGGTTCCGGAATCGGACACTACAGATCCGTCCTGCGTGGCTTCGATGAGGTAGGTGAGCTCGTCGACGCTGTCACCCGACCAGTCTTCATACCAGGTATTGGTCTGGCCGCAGTAGTTGGTTGCATCGGCGGTGGTGCTGGCGTCGCAGCCAAAGGGCTGCTCCGGAGCGTCGGTCGTGTCTACACTCAAATACCATACGAATGCGGGAGTGCCAAGCACGGCCGAGCCAGCTATTGACGGCGAGTCGCTGGTGCCAGTCGAGCCGATGTATGCGCAATCTGGTTGACCGGAGGGGTCGCCGCCGAAGCAGGGCCACAGCTCGGCATTTGCACTATTCCCTGGCTGGTTTTGAGGAGTTTCTACAAACGCCTGGCCGATGCCATAAAGGCCGGCTGCCGGCGCAGCGCCGGTGGCCTCGGAGCGGACGCCTTCATTGTTCGGGGTGCGTTGTATGGCCTTAATGTGCCAGTGGTGGGGGACTTCAGAAGCCTGGGCTTGCGCTTGCTGATTGAAAGCAAATGCGACCGCGAACGCAAGCAAGGCAACGAGGGAGAACCAAAGAAATTTTTTCATTGGGTTTGAATCTCCAGGACTGGAATTGCTAACGAGGTTGTATTGTTAGCGAACCGAATTATCTTCCTGTAATGGGAATCCTGTCAACCCCCAAGCAAAGTTAAACCTGGCGCGGGATGCGGGTTTTGGGCGCAAACGCCACCCTCGGGTATGTGATCGGGATCACAATCTTTTGGCGGATTTGGCCTGTGCGTCACCGTTAACCTGAGCGTAACAATTCCGGGTGAGCGGAGTTGCGCTCCCACAGACTCGCGATACTGCTGAGGAGAACCTTTGCCACATATCTCTTTATGAGCGGGATAGAATGAATTGCAATTTACGGCGCAGTACTCGGGCGCCATGAGATTGCAGCCAACCGACGTGGGGTACGTTCTGCTGTCGCTGGCGTTGCGGCAGCAAGGAAATGCCAGTCAGGCGGATGAGGTGCTGCAACGCGGCGCCAGCATCTCCGCGAATTTAGCAGAGGCAGAAAAGCGCGCCGAGGCGCTTCTGGCAAGAAAATGAAATCACCGTTTCAGATCGTCATGAAGCAATCCACTTTCGATTTGCAGATTTCGCGGGGATGAGCGCAAAACGCAAGCGGCGAGGCAAGCGCAAGGCGGCTGCTACTCCCGCGATTCCTTCCTGGTTTTATCTGGTCTGCCTGGGAATGGTGGCGTTGTTTTTTTCTGCGATCCGCTTTCGCCTGCGGGCAATGCCGCTGGAGCGGGACGAAGGGGAATATGCGTACGCGGGGCAGCTCATTCTGCAGGGGATCGCACCGTACCGTTTTGCCTACAGCATGAAGCTGCCGGGGACGCATGCGGCGTACGCGTTGATCATGGCTGTATTCGGAGAGACGCCGGCGGGCATTCATCTTGGCCTGCTGCTGGTGAATGCGGCGACGGTTTACCTGATGTTTGTGCTTGCCCGTCGACTGTTTGGCTCGCTGGCAGGACTGGCCGCGGCAGCGAGCTATGCGGCGCTGTCGACCAGCGAAGCAGTGCTGGGATTCGCGGCTCATGCCACGCACTTTGTTGTGCTGGCGGCGGTGGGCGCTCTGATCATGTCCCTGAAGGCCAACGACAGCGGACGAC
>JASIKQ010000274.1 GCA_030049565.1 Candidatus Sulfotelmatobacter sp. | reverse complement strand
CTTCCAGGTTGCGTACCAGTAAACGGTTCAAATTGCCGGTTACAGCGACTTCACCCTTGATGTCGGCCGCTTCGCGCAACATTTGCGGCATAAGCAGCCGGCCCTGGCCGTCCATTTCCACCTGCTGGCCCCAGTAGTTCACGCGATCCAAAAACTTCTTTTTCGTGGGGTTGTAGTTCGACAAACCCGCCAACTTCTGCTCGATGCGTTCCCATTCTTCGAAGGGATACACTTCGGCAACCTTGCCATCGACGCTGGTGATGTAGAATTGCGTGCCGTACTTCTCGTCGATCACCCGCTTGAATTCGGCCGGGACCTTGAGGCGTCCTTTTTCGTCGACACGAGTTGGGTGATTGCCGCGAAACATGCAAGTTCAGGAACATCAAAACTGCGCAAAATCGGGTCAAACTCGGCTGGATCGGATTGTGCTTCCTGCTATTGGGTCGGCTTCCCACCGGCTCCTCGGTTTCAGCTTTCTCGGTCCAGAACCTTGAATTTCGTACCACCTGATCCCACTTTAGACCACATCTTACCTGTAAGTTATTGATTGTCAAGCCCAAACTTATAGGTAGGGTTAGGGTTGGACGGGCTGTTAGGCAAAACACCACTCCTTGTGGTTAATCGAAGTGAGTACCGCAAGTTATTGCGGTTACAGTTTTGGTTCGTTCGCCCTTTGTTCGCTATTATTTCCCTTGACCTCGGCCACTAGCGCGCATTTTGCTATGAAAATTTCGGACTCGTCCCTGGCACGACCATATTTCCACCAGCCGCGCCGATTTGGTATACCGTAAACAGTCCGGCTCGTGACCCATGGCTGATCGAAGTGAAACCGTTCCAGAAGTTTCATCTCAGGCGTCGCTCGTCCTAAGTACCAAAATCGACCCTACCTCGGCGCGTTTTGAAGCCAATATGCGATTTCTGGCCGACCTGATGTCGCAGGTACGGAACGAGAGCGAAAAGATTTGCGAGGGCGGTGGTGAGAAGGCTGCGGAGAATCAACACAAGAAGGGAAGGTTGACAGCGCGGGAGAGAATTGAGCTGCTGATTGACCCCAAAACCTTCTTTGAGCTCGGTCTCTACGCGGCCCATGGCATGTACGAAGAGTGGGGCGGAGCGCCGGCCGCCGGGGTGATCACAGGGCTGGCGCGCATCCAGACGCGCATGGTGATGATCATCGCCAACGACGCTACCGTCAAGGCTGGCGCGTTTTTTCCCATGACTTCGAAGAAGGTGATTCGCGCTCAAAACATCGCCATCGAGAACCGCATCCCGACGATTTATCTGGTGGATTCTGCGGGGGTTTTCCTGCCATTACAGGAAGATGTTTTTCCCGATACGGATGACTTCGGGCGCGTCTTCCGCAATAATGCGGTCATGTCGGCGATGGGAATTCCGCAGATCGCGGCCATCATGGGCATGTGCGTTGCTGGTGGCGGATATCTGCCGGTGATGTGCGATCACGTTCTCATGACGGATGGCAGCGGTTTATTTTTGGCGGGCCCAGCCCTGGTGCAGGCGGCGATTGGCCAGAAAGTTTCGGCCGAAGATTTGGGCGGGGCGGCCATGCACGCAGGCATCAGCGGCACGGTCGATTTTCACGAATCTTCCGATGAGTCCTGTCTGGCGCGCATTCGCTCGATGGTCGAAAAATGGGGATACCGGCGGCAATCTCCATGGGATCGTAAAAAGCCCGTCGAGCCATTGCTGGCGGCGGAAGAAATTTATGGAGTGTATGATTCGTCGCCAGCGCGTCCCTACGACATGAAAGAAATTCTGGCCCGGGTCCTCGACGGCAGCAGGTTTGATGAGTATAAAGCGGAATATGGCAAGACTGTGATCTGCGGATATGGACGAATCGGTGGATTTGCGGTGGGAATCGTGGCGAATCAGAAACTACATGCTCAACAAACTGACCATGAAGGACACAAGAGAATCGAGTTCGGTGGCGTGATTTACACGGAGTCGGCGGAGAAGGCGGCGCGCTTCATCATGGATTGCAATCAGAATCTGATTCCGCTGGTTTTTTTCCACGATGTGAACGGATTCATGGTGGGGCGTGACGCGGAGTGGAGCGGCATCATCAAGGCCGGCGCAAAGATGGTGAATGCGGTTTCGAATTCGGTGGTGCCGAAAATTACAGTGATCGTCGGCGGATCCTTCGGCGCGGGACATTATGCGATGTGCGGCAAGGCTTACGATCCTCGATTTGTGTTGGCCTGGCCGACGGCGCGATATGCCGTAATGAGCGGCGATTCCGCAGCGGGAACGTTGGTGGAAGTGAAAGTCAAGCAACTCGAGCGCGGGGGGAAAAAGTTGAGCGAGGAGGAAAAGAAGGAGCTGTACGAATCAGTCAAGCGCACGTATGACGATCAGACTGATCCCCGCTATGGTGCTGCGCGGCTGTGGATCGACAAAATCATCGATCCCATCGAAACGCGCGATGCGATAATGCAGGCTTTGGAAGCGGCGTCACTGAACCCGGACGTGCCGGAATTCAAGGTGGGGGTGCTGCAAACATGATTGAGTCATTGGGTGATTGGGGGATTGTGTGAATTAACGCCCGTGATCTTGATTCGAATCGCCCAATGACTCAAATCCGATGGTTCGACTATCCAATTAAGCATGTCCAATATCGTAAAGCTCGTCGAGTGTCCGCGAGATTCCTGGCAGGGGCTGCAGGGGCAGATTCCGCCTGACATTAAGCGTGCCTATCTGCAGGCCTTGATCAGCGCGGGATTCAAGCATATCGATGCGGTGTCGTTTGTATCGCCCAGGGCGGTGCCACAGATGGCCGATTCGGAAGAAGTGTTGAAAGAGCTCGATCCGCCGGATGATGTGGAGATCATCGGCATTGTGGTCAACGAAAAAGGAGCGCAGCGGG
>JASIKQ010000273.1 GCA_030049565.1 Candidatus Sulfotelmatobacter sp. | reverse complement strand
GCAAAAACGTGCGCAATGTGGGAAAGCTCTGTCACTGTTAAGGGCCAGGAGATTGCACAGCTTTCAGGTCAGGAATCACGGAGGACACAGAGGAACACGGGGTAAACCTATGCTGTTTCCTCACTGCTTCTTATTGAGCAAGCTGGTCACACCGCTCATAAGATTACTTTTGAGATCCTTGCTGTTTCACAGGCTGTGGGCCAAGCCTTTGCTGTCAGGGGCGAATTTTGGATCGGAAGTTGTTCCAGTCACGAGAAATGGAATGGCATCGGCTTGCATTTTGAAATCGAGCAACAGCAACCCAAAAAGCAATCCCAAATATTGGGTAGTCGCTTAGTTTGAAAAGAAGCGAGCCGAAAGCGTCCGTACGTTGCGTAAAGGCGCGACACCTGGCGCGGCTCGCCCGGATTTCCTTCGACTTCGCTCAGGGCAGGCCCTCGCTTCGCAAAAAGTGCCTGCTCGGAATGACATCCAAGATGAGCCACTCCCAAATATTTGTGCCCGCTTGACACTCGTCGTAGTCTCTAGCTGTAGTGTCGGCCAACCGCCAGCTGCTAATTCAGGCAGGAGGTGCGAGCGGTTAATTTTCGATTGCGAGTGCACGATAGGGCTGCAATGGTCACGATTCGCGATGTGGCAAAAGAGAGCGGATTTTCCTCCACCACGGTGTCGATCGTTTTGAACGATGCGCCGCTGGCGCGCTACATCCCTCCGGTCACGAAAAAGCGCATCGAGCGAGCGGCGGAGAAGCTGGGCTATCGCCCGAATCAGTTTGCCCGTTCGCTGCGGAGCAAGCGCAGCCATACGGTCGGGGTCATGGTCTTCGACATGACCGACCCTTACTGCACGCTGGTGCTGCGCGGTATCGAGAACACGCTCTATCAGGCTTCGTATCTGCCCATCCTTACTGACGTACACAACGAGCGCAGCCGCTTTGAACGCTATCTCGAGATGCTGCTCGACCGCCGCATCGAGGGATTGATTGTGCTGGCAAACTGGTTGTTTCTGGATATCAACCTGCTCGCCGATGTGGAAAAAAGCAGTATTCCCACGGCACTGATCGGATGCGAACTCAAAGGGGATTCGATGAGTTCGGTCATCGTCGACAACGAAGTCGGCGGCTATCTCGCCATGGAGTATCTGCACTCGTTGGGCCACCGCAAGATTGCTTTCATTCGTGGCCCGAAAACCCTGGCCGATAGTTCTCCACGCTGGCGAGGCATTCGCACCTGCGCCAAGGAGCGCGAGCTGGAACTCGATAACCGGCTTATCGTTGATCTGCCCGAGTCGCGGGATCCTTTATCCAGCTTCGAAGCGGGGCAAAAGCTGACGGAAGAATTAATCAAGCAGAAGCGGCAATTCACGGCCCTGCTGGCTTTCGACGATATGACGGCTTTTGGTGCGATTCGGGCGCTGGATAAACATGGCTGGCGGGTTCCGGAGCAGTGTTCCGTCATTGGCTTTGATGACGTGGCGGCTTCGGCGTTGTGTACGCCTCCGCTAACAACCATTCGCCAGCCGATGGAGGCGATGGGCGCGGGCGCGGTGGGCATAGTGCTGGAGGGAATTAACTCGGTACTTGAGAAACGGGAGGTCACAGCTCAGCATCGCAAGGTTGCGCCGCAGTTAGTGGTGCGGGAGTCGACGCGCAAACTGGCCTAGCTTCGCCCAGGGGAGTTTTCCTTGAGAGAGGATAGAGTCGCCGTCGCAAAGCGGCTTTTCTTCTTGACAGCGGATAGCGAAAAACTCCACTATTGATACGATTTAATAAAGCGAAAACGTCTTACGCCTAACTAAGTTACTGCTTCGGAGCCACCTGAGCCGCGAGGCTCGGTACGAACGCAAGGAAGACGGATGGACCTTACGCAGGAGAGCCCGGTCCCACTGCTTTCGAACTTGATAATCGCTGTGGGCGGATACGGTATCGGTGCACGTCTTGAAATCGAGAACTGAGGAGGGGCGGCATGAACTCAGGGAGTTCCATTCCTAGAAGTGCGCGGTCGTGCTATTGGGTATGCCTTCTTATCTTTTTCATCTTTTTCACCACGAATGCTTTTGCACAAGCCGGAAGGGGCAGTATCAGCGGCACGGTTACCGACCCAGGCGGAGCCGTAGTTTCCGGGGCGCAGGTCGTCCTGCTGAGCAAAGCAACAGGGGTGACCCAGCGCACAACAACAACCTCCGCAGGCCTCTATACCTTCATCTCTCTCAATCCCGGAGCTTATCAGGTCACGGCCAGCCAAAAGGGCTTTGCGAAAGTTGTGCGCGACAACGTCACGGTCGACATCGACCAAGTAACAGACGTGAATATAACGCTGCAGGTGGGCGCGATCTCGGAGACGATCACGGTCACGGAAGGAGTGGAGTTGGTCGAGCCCACCAACTCTACTGTCGGCTCGCTCATTACGGCGCCAACGATCGACCGGGTACCGTTGTTGTATCGCAATGTATACGATCTGGTGCAATTGAGCGCTGGCGTGATTCCGGTCAACGGCTCGCCGAACTCCAGCGACTCGATGGCGAACATTCAGAACATATCGATCGGGCGTCCCGGGGTCGACGTCTCCGCCGACACGATCAATGGATCTATCGTGGGCTCCGCCTACTACATGCTCGATGGCAGCCCGATCGGAATTGCGGAAAACAATTCTGCCGCCATTATCCCGGCGATGAACATTCCCGAGGATGGCATCGACGAGGTGCGTGTCGAGACACAGAATACGCCTGCCTCCTACCAGAGCGGCGCCGCAGGCGTCATCAGCCTGGTGAGCAAGTCCGGCACCAATAAATTTCATGGCGACGTTTTTGGAGTGTTCCGGCCCAATGTTTTGGCGGCGAACGACTATTTCAATAAGCAAAGCCAGTTGAGCCTCGGGCAAAGCAACACGCCTCCTTCCTTCCACCGTTATCAGGAGGGCGGCGCCATCGGCGGACCAATCAAGAAAGACAAGCTCTTCTTCTTCGCGGATTACGAAGACACGCAGCAGGTGGAGTTCGAGGGTATAGACGCATTCACCGTTCCCACCAGCGCCGAAAGAACCGGCAACTTTTCGGCCATGGGCTTTCCGATCTACGATCCGACCCAGCCCGACGTTACCGTTAGCTTGCCATGCCCACCGCCGCAGACCGGTAACTGCCCGACACTGGTGCGGCAGCAATTTCCTGGTAATAAAATCTCAAATCCGAATCCCCTCGGCTTGCTGTTTCTATCGAACATGCCGCACTGCAACTTCCCGAGTCCTGCGACGTGCGATTCAGCGACGTCTGACGTCCTTGATAATTTCCAACTGCCAGGCCTGGATCCATTCAATGGACACCGGTTTGATGTGCGCGTCGACTGGGCCAAGAGTGAACGGCAGCGCCTATTCACCCGCTTTTCGTATGACAAACTGATCTTCTCCACGGCCAACGTTTTCCCAGCTCCCGGTTGGGATCCCAACTATGCGCAGAACACAACCAACGGGCGCAACGTTATCCTGGCCGACGACCTGACGCTCAATTCGACCACTGTCCTAAATCTGCGCTATTCCTTCACGCGGCATCATGAGAATCAGGGAAATCCTGCGTATAGCAACACAGACCTTACCAATCTCGGCAGCGTCAACGGCACCACGCTTGGCTTTCCCGCTTCGTTGGCCGCGCAGGAGGTTATCAAGCAGCTTCCGTTCATGATTTTCAACGACCTCACTCCGCCGACCGGAATAGACGGAGTGGGTGGCACCGCTAACTACAACCTGTTTTTCTATGCCAGCGAGAACAGCGATGCTAATGCCACGATCAATAAGGTTTGGGGAAAGCACGAACTGTCGACCGGCTTTGAATGGATGAAGCGCTATCTCAATGTCGGCCAGCCGCCGGCACCCGCGGGCGTGTACGGTTTCGACTTCACCGCAACGGATCAACAAGCCTCAGCGATCACTCCCGTGGGCGGCAGCGATTTTGCCTCGATCCTAGTGGGCATGGGCATGTCGCCGGGAGCGGAAATCAATCTCGGATACCCGGGTAATTTCAGCAAAGACGTCTTCTTGGCCGAGTCCAACCCGTACTACGCGACTTTTGTCGAGGATACGTACCATTACTCGAAGGCTCTGACCATCACCGCCGGCTTACGTTGGGACATTTTCGGAGGACGCAATGAGCGTTTCAACCGGCAGGAATATTTCAATCCCACTGTGAGCAATACGTTGAATGGAGTCTCGTACACGGGCGCAGAAATCTACGTCAATGGCAGCAATCGCTCGCCGTTTACGACGAATCTCCACAACTTTGGCCCTCGATTGGCCTTCGCCTGGCAGCCGATTGCGCACTTCGTAGTGCGGGGTGGCGCAGGCTTCTATTACGGCCCCAGCACGCACAACGTCTCTAACGCCATCAATACCGATGGCTTTTCGTCCGGGTCTCCGTGGAACGGCACCTGCTTTAACCCAGACGGCAGCGGCAATTCGATCTTCGGATTGGTGTCGGGATCATGTCCGCTTCCCACCCCTGGCGTCTACAATGGCGATTACTCTCTCAGCAATCCCTTCCCCACTGCGCCCGGCACACCCGGAGGAATCATCCCGGTTATCACCACTCCGCCAACGGGCTTAGCCAACAACCTGGGCATTGGTTTGAGCACCGTGCTCCACTCCGAGCCCACCCCCACCGTCTACAACTACAATTTCGCCCTAGAGTATGAACTGCCGCATCAGGTCGTGGTGACTGCCGGCTATGTCGGCAGCCGCGGTCTCTTCCTGCCTTTTAGCAATGTCGATCTGAATCAGCTCAGCCTCGCTACCATCGCGCAATATGGGAGTGGGCTGTGCCTCGTTCCTGCACCGAGCTGTATGGTGCCCAACGCTGGGCCGGTCAGCCTTAATTCAAACTTCAGTGGACAAGCCACCGTCCCTCACTGGGCGACCCTCCAGCCGTTTCCGCAATTCGGTAACGGCGGCTACGGCACCGGTAATGGCATTCTCGCGTGGGGATACCCGGCGGGGGATTCGGAATACAGTTCCTTGCAAGCCAAAGTGCAGAAAAGATTGACGAGCCACTTCACCACGCTAAGTACTTTCACTTGGGGAAAGATCATGACCGACGATGGGTATCCGCCCCTGGGCTTCGTCGGTTCTCACAACCCAGGCGGACCTCAAGACTGGAGAGATCTGAAGTACGAACATTCGATCAGCCCGCAGGACGTGAAGTACCAATTCACCGGGCAGGTTTCTTATGACTTGCCGATTGGCAAGGGGCAGCGGGTCAACCTGAATGGTGTCGCGGATAAATTTGCAGGTGGATGGACTGTAAATGCGATCGCCTATCTCAGCACAGGTGTTCCCATTGCGTCGCCGTCCTCGGGGGCGAGTCCCGGGTACTTCAATCAACGAGCCGATCTGGTCTGCAATCCGGCGAGTGGTATTCAGCGTACACCTGCCAACTGGGTCAACAACAACTGCTTCGCAATACCAGGTACCGAGAACGGGGGCTCGGGGAATACTCTGATTCCTGGGAACGCTCCGGCGTATCTCGCCAATGTGCGCACGCGAGGAGCACGGGATCTGGATCTCTCCGTTTACAAGAACTTCGCTATTGGGGAACACAAAGATCTACGCTTCGATGTTTCCTCGTACAACGTGGCGAACTGGGCACAATATGGGATGCCACCCATGCAGACCCTGGCGGCAAGCGTGAACCAGCCATTTGGCGGGATCACAACCAACGTGAACACCCCGCGCCAGTTCCAGTTCGGGGCGCGGTTTACCTTCTGACGATTGCACGCAGGAAGCGGGTTTTTGTCGAACTCGCTTCCTGACCACCCCACATTTTCAACGCGCTTGATAACACGCGTACTGATGCGTCCCCCCGATTTTTCTGAACAGCTTACTCCCACCTAGCAGGTGCTCGAAAACAGGATTGTGGTAGAGCACATAAAATGGCCGCGGATTAGCACGCAGACTCTGCTCGAGATTAGCCATTGCGCGCCTGAACCCCGCTTCTGGAAACGGATTGAA